>CAMLOF010000179.1 GCA_946481585.1 uncultured Macromonas sp.
CTGCCCCGAACACTTCGCGCAGCTTGCCCGTTTCAACCAGGTGCATTTCGTCTGACACGGTCAAACCATTCGTCTTGAAATGTTCGTCCACCAAGGTGATGGGAAGCACGTAGTAGCCAGCCTCCGCAATCGGCTGCTGAATGGTGGAATAGGCCCCGTAGGTGGCACCTACCTCTGGGCTACTGTTCTTGGGCGGCAACACCAGAATGGTTTTGGGGTCTGCCGCCCGAAATGCGGTGTAGTCCTTGGGCGGTTGGGTGGCACAACCCGCAAGCAACACGGTGGCAAGCAGTGCAAGCTTCGTTGCCTTATTTCGCAGCATGTTTGCCCTCCACTTTGGTGTTCTTCAACAGGTAGGCCATGTAAGGTGCAGATTCCGGGAATTCGGTCATCTCTTGCGTCAGCGCAGCGTGAAAGGCGTCGTCACGGCCAACCTTGGCGTAGAGCAGGCCAAGATGTGCAGCAAAGCCCGGCGGCAGCTTCTGCCCCTTGCTCCTGGCTGCTTGCGCATGCGCTTCCAACACCTGTATCTGCGCCTCGGGCGACTCGCCCTTGAAGTACGCATACACCTGGTCTTGGTAAGGGCCCCAGCTGTAAAGCGGGGGCTGCGGGGTGGCACAGGCCTGCAGCAAGGCCGCAGCCGCCAGGGCCGCACAACACATGTAGCGGCGCATGTCAGTTCCCTTTGACGGCGCGCAGGGCCCCAGCGTCTACACCGGCAGCCAGTCGGTCCACGGCCTCGCGAATGGCCAGGTCAAGCACCTTGCCGTTCAAGGTGGAGTCGTAACTTGCCGTGCCGCCAAAACCAATCACCTCGCGGTTCGACAGTGAATATTCGCCCGCCCCCATGGCCGAGTACACCACTTCAGATGTGCGCACGTTCACGACGTTCAGCGTCACCTTGGCGTAGGCCACCTGCTCTTTGCCGCGCCCCAGAATGCCAAACAACTGGCGGTCGCCAATTTCCTTGCGGCCAAACTCAGTCACATCCCCTGTGACCACAAAGTCAGCGCCTTTGAGTTGCTGCGCCTGGTTTCCAATCGCCGCCTCCTGGCGGGTTTCAGCCATGTTTTCGCGGTCCAGAACGCTGAAACGATTCGACTGGTTCAAGTGCGCAATCAGAATGGTCTTGGACTGGTTGCCCAGGCGGTCCACACCGTCGCTGAACACACCACGCATGAAAGACGATTTGTTTTCAAACTTGCCGATAGACACGGGCACGCGTGCCCCGGCATAAGCTGTGGCCACTGCGGCCACTTTCTGCGGCTCCACGGAGCGGGATGTTTCGGTAGCGCAGCCTGCCAGCATGGCAAGCACGGCAAAAGACAAAAGCGAGGCGGAGCGGTTCAGACGCATGTTTTCCTTCCTGAAATGTGTGAATAGGCGGGCCGAATCTAGCACAGCTGATACCGCCTACACCCTTGCAACACCGGCTCACAGAGAGGAGTCCGGCGGCTTCAGGTAACGTTCGTCGGACCAAGTGGCCAGCCACTGGGGGGCAAACGCCACAAACACGGCCACCATCAGGCCGGTCAGAAAGGCATCACCCCAGGCCATGAGCCAGCGGGCCACCAGCGCCTCCAGCAAGGGCACGCCGTCTACCAGATGGTGAATGAGTTCGTAAACGGTGCCCGAAACAAACACCACTGCCGCCGTGCCCAAAAAGCCACGCCCCAAGGTGTAGATGAACGGGTTGGCTGGCAACCAGCGGCGCAACACCGCCCCAAGCAGCAGGGCCAGGGTGGCGGGCACCAGGCCCACCCACACCCATTGAGACAAAACAGCCACAAGGTCAGCCCGCCCCACGGCCCACACCACCAAGGCCACAAGAGCCAGCACGGGCACGGCCAGTGGCCAGCCCAGCATCAACACCAGCAGGCTGGCCCCAGACAGTTGCACCGACATGCCCTGTGGCAGCTTTTGCGGCAACAGCCAGAACCAAGGCAACAACACCACTGCAGCCAGCGCGGGGGTAAGCAGACTGCCCTTCAACATGCGCCACGGCCGCATGGCCAGCGCCACGGCCAAGCCCACGGCCCCCAGGGTGGCCTCCAACACTGTCAGCCACCAGGTCCAGTCGTCCATGGCGGTGGCCTGCTGTTACATGCCCGGCAGCTTGGGCATGCCTTTCATGCCGCCCATGCGCTTCATCATCTTCATCAGGCCGCCGCCCTTCATCTTCTTCATCATGGCCTGCATCTGCTCAAATTCCTTGAGCAGGCGGTTCACCTCTTGCACGTGCACGCCCGCACCGGCGGCAATGCGGCGCTTGCGTGTGGCCTTGATGATTTCGGGCTTGCGGCGCTCCTGCGGCGTCATGCTGCAGATGATGCCTTCCTTGCGCTTGATGTCCTTTTCGGCGCGGGTCAGGTCGCTTTCGCTGGCCTTGGCGGCCATCTGCGTGGGCAGCTTGTCCATCAGGCTAGACAGCCCGCCCATCTTCTTCATCTGGCGGATCTGCTCCAGAAAGTCCTCCAGGTCAAAGCCTTCGCCGCTCTTCACCTTGGCGGCCAGCTTCTGGGCCTGGGCCAGGTCCACGCCTGCAGTCACTTGTTCCACCAGGGCCACAATGTCGCCCATGCCCAGAATGCGCCCGGCGTGACGTTCGGCGTCAAACACCTCCAGCCCGTCGATCTTCTCGCTCACACCCGCAAACTTGATGGGCGCCCCGGTAACGGCGCGCACCGACAGCGCCGCGCCACCGCGCGAGTCGCCGTCCGTCTTGGTCAGCACAATGCCGGTAAGGGGCAGCGCCTCTTTGAAGACCTTGGCGGTGTTCACCGCGTCCTGGCCCTGCATGGCGTCCACCACAAAAAGCGTTTCCACCGGGTTCAGCGCGGCGTGCAGCTGCTTGATCTCGGCCATCAAGGCCTCGTCAATGGCCAAGCGGCCCGCCGTGTCCACCAGCAGTACGTCAAAGTAGTGCTTCTTGGCGTAGTCCAGCGCTGCGTGGGCAATGTCCAGCGGCTTCTGGTCGGGCGTGCTGGGGAACCACTCAGCCCCGGCCTGCTTGGTCACGGTCTTGAGCTGCTCGATGGCCGCCGGGCGGTACACGTCGCCCGACACGGTCAGCACCTTCTTCTTGCGCTTTTCAATCAGCAACTTGGCCAGCTTGGCGGTGGTGGTGGTTTTACCGGCACCTTGCAAACCCGCCATCAGAATGACTGCTGGGGGCTGCGCCGCCAGGTTGATGTCGCTCACCCCGGCACCCATGGTGGCGGCCAGTTCGCGGTTGATGATGCCCACCAGCGCCTGCCCCGGCGTGAGCGAGCCCACCACCTCCTGGCCCAAGGCTTTCTCTTTCACGCGGGCAATGAAATCGCGCACCACGGGCAGGGCAACGTCGGCCTCTAGCAGCGCCAGGCGCACCTCGCGCAGCATGTCGGTGACGTTGCTTTCGGTAATACGCGCTTGGCCGCGCATTTCCTTGACCAGGCGTGACAGTTTTTCAGTAAGGGCGGAGGCCATGCAGTGCTTTGTGGTGTAGGGGCGTGTATCGGCCCGGCTGGCCGTTAAACTCTGGGAATGATTTTATCCGCGAGCCCCTGGTGGACCGCCGTGCCCTCCGTGGGCGCGGCTCTTGGCTACGCCCTGCTGGCGGGCTGGTCGCAAAAACTGGGGCGTACGGCCATCAGCGTGCTCATGGCGGCGGTGTGGCTGCTGCACGGCCTGGCGCTGGTTTCGCTTCTGGGTGTGGAACCCGTGCGCTTTGGCTTTGCCACTACCTTGTCGGTCACGGCTTGGCTGGTGTTCAGCGTGTATTCCATTGAAACGCGCCTGTACCCGCAGCTGGGCACCCGCTGGACGCTGGCTGGCCTGGGCGCCCCTGCGGTGCTGCTGGCTCTGGTTTTCCCTGGCTCCACCTACCCCACGCTCCATTCCAACTGGCTGCCCTTGCATTGGGCGCTGGGCATTGCCTCCTACGGCCTGCTGGGCGTGGCCGTGGCGCATGCCTGGATGATGCAACGCACCGAACAGCACATTCGCCAGGGCCACACCGCCACCAACGCCCTGCCCTTGCTGGCGCTGGAACGGTTGACCTTCCGCTTTGTGGGTGCCGCGTTTGTGCTGCTTACCCTCACGTTGCTGGCGGGCTGGTACTTCAGCACGGTGCTGCCCACCCACGGCTGGGCCTGGACGCACAAAACCGTGTTCACCGTGCTTTCTTGGGTGGCACTGGGCGTGCTGCTGGGCGGCAGGCGCCTTTGGGGCTGGCGCGGCAAGCTGGCCGTGCGCATGCTCTATGCCGCTGCAGGCTTGCTGCTGTTGGGTTACGTGGGTTCGCGCTTCGTGCTTGAAGTGGTGCTGCAACGCGTATGAAGTACCTGCTTGTTGCCGCCGTGGTGCTGGTGGCCTACTGGATATGGCGGCACAACCGGGAAGAGGAAGCCCGTGAAGCCCGCGAGGCGCGTGAAGCCGCGCAACGCCGCCAGCCCCCCGCACAACCCGCCATTCCCACCCAGATGGTGACTTGCCGCCACTGCGGCGTACACCTGCCGCAGACCGATGCCACCAAGGGCCTGCTTGGCTACTACTGTGGAAAAGAACACAAACGCCTTGCCGAAGGCTGAACGCGGCAACAACCCGCAAGACAGCGTCTGGCCCACGGCAGACGAATCGGCCTTTGCGCCATCTTGGTTTGTGCCTCCCGCCAGTGTGCAAGCCAGCATGCCCCAAGATGCAGACCCCTGGAGGTCGCCCGCCCGGCTGTGGACTTACCTGATGCGTGCGCGGGTGTTCATTGCTGCGGTACTGCTGGCGCTGCAGTTGTTCATCGTCTTGCAAGGTGGTGGCCCAGCCTGGCTGCTTTGGCCAGGCCTGCTTTACCTGGCTGCCACCGCCGCCGTATTGCGCTGGGCAAGGCCCCGGTCTTCAGACTCGGTCTGGTCACCCCGCTGGGCGCTTACGCTGTGGATGGACTTGGCCATGTTTGCCTTGCTGCAGTACTTCCAGCAAGGCAACATCAACTACACGCCCCTTTTTGCCCTACCGGTACTGCTGGCTGCCATATTGGGGCCGCTGCTTTTGGCCTTGGGCAGTGCCGCTGCCGCCACCCTATTGCTGCTGTGGGACGCGTGGTCCATATCGCTGTACAACCCAGACTTGGCCACCACTCGCTTCTTGCAAAGTGCGCTTACCGGTGCGGGGCTGTTCCTGGTGGCATGGCTGGCCCACCAACTGGCGGCAAGGCTGGCACGCGAACAAATGCAGGCGCAGCGCAGCCAGGCACTGGCCCGCACACAAACCGACGTTAACGCGCTGATAGTGACCGGGCTGAAAGAAGGCGTGTTGGTGCTGGACACCACAGGCGTGGTTTGGCACGCCAACCCGGCGGCACAGCTGATGCTGGGTGCCGCAGAAGCCAGTAACGCCCCGCGCGACCTGACGCGCACGCCCGGTTGGCCCCTACTGTACGGCTGGGTGCAAAGCTGCTTTGCCTTTGGGCAAGACGAAGACACCGAACTTGTGGTGCCCGCCCCCGGTGGCGGAACCCGCAAACTGCGTGCCCGCGCCCGGCCCACCGTGGGCGACACCGGCGCGCGCGCCTGCGTGGTGTTCCTAGAGGACCTGCGCGACGTAGAAGCCCGTGTGCAAACCGAAAAGCTCGCGGCCATGGGCCGCGTGTCTGCCGCCGTGGCGCACGAAATACGCAACCCCCTGGCCGCGATTGCCCAGGCCAACGAACTGCTGGACGAAGACACCACCGACCCCACGCACAAGCGCCTGACGACCATGATTGGCCAGAACGTGAAGCGCCTGGGCCGCACAGTAGACGACATTCTGGAAGTGGTACGCCCCCCGCTGCCCGTGAACCAGCGAACCCTGCCCACCATTGCCCTGGACGACACCGTGGAGCAGTTGCTGGCCGAATGGTTACAGCTGCGCCCCCAGGGTGAACGGCTGCAATACACCGCCGCTGCACCCAGCATATCGGTGGCGTTTGAGGCCGAACATCTGCGGCGCGTGCTGGTAAATCTGCTGGACAACGCCGACCGCTACGCCAGCAATGAATGCGCCGCTATTCGGCTACGCACCCACGTCAACACCACAGATGCCACCGCCACCGTGGAAGTGTGGAGCGACGGCCCGGAACTCCCTGACCAGGTACGCGAACACCTGTTCGAGCCATTCGCCTCTTCCCACAGTCGCTCCAGTGGCCTGGGCCTGTACATATGCCGCGAACTGTGCGGGCGCTACGGCGCCACGCTGGACTACCGGCGGGCGCTGAGCCAGGGCA
>CAMLOF010000180.1 GCA_946481585.1 uncultured Macromonas sp.
CGCCCGACGACAACAACGCCTTCTTCTTCTACAACGGCGCCATGAGCGTGCTGGATCCGTACATCAAGAGTGGCAAGCTGGTGGTGCGCAGCAAGCAGATGGGCATGGACAAGGTAGGCACCCTGCGCTGGGACGGCGCCGTGGCCCAGGCCCGCATGGACAACCTGTTGTCGGCCTTCTACGGCAAGGACAAGGTGCACGCGGTGCTGAGCCCGTACGACGGCCTGAGCATCGGCATCCTGTCCTCGCTCAAGGGCGTGGGCTACTGCACGGCACAACAGCCCTGCCCCATCGTCAGCGGCCAGGACGCCGAGATCCCCTCGGTCAAGTCCATCCTGCGCAACGAGCAGTACTCCACCATCTTCAAGGACACGCGTGAACTGGCCAAGGTCACGGTCAGCATGATCGACGCGATGATGGGCGGCAAGCAGCCCGAGATCAACGACACCAAGACCTACAACAACGGCGTGAAGGTGGTGCCCTCATATCTGTTGAAGCCCGTGCCGGTGGATGCGTCCAACTGGAAGCAGGTGCTGGTGGACAGCGGCTACTACAAGGAAACGCAGATCAAGTGATCTGATGTGACGATGCCCCCGCGCGTGGCGTGGGGGCCATTTCAAGAGGAGACAGCGTGGCGGACAACACGATCCTGAGCATGCGCAACATCGGCAAGACGTTCCCGGGCGTCAAGGCGCTGGACAACGTCAACCTGACGGTGCGCGCCGGTGAGATCCACGCGGTCGTGGGTGAGAACGGCGCAGGCAAATCCACTCTCATGAAGGTGCTCAGCGGGGTGTACCCGCACGGCAGCTACGAGGGCGAGATCCATTTCGAAGGACAACTGCAGCGCTTCGAGGGCATCCGCGACAGCGAGGAGCGCGGCATCATCATCATCCACCAGGAGCTGGCGCTGGTGCCCATGCTCTCGATCACCGAGAACATCTTCCTGGGCAACGAGCCCGCCCGTGCGGGGGTGATCGACTGGCACACGGCTCATGCGCGCACCCGCGAACTGCTGGCCCGCGTGGGCCTGAAGGAGCGGCCCGACGCCACGGTGGGCAAGCTGGGCGTGGGCAAGCAGCAACTGGTGGAAATTGCCAAGGCGCTGGCCAAGCGCGTGAAGCTGCTGATTCTGGACGAGCCTACCGCCAGCCTGAACGAGACCGACAGCGCAGCCCTGCTGCAACTGTTGCTGGAGCTGAAGGCGCAGGGCATTGCCTGCATCCTCATCTCGCACAAGCTCAACGAGATCACCCAGGTGGCCGACCAGATCACGGTGATCCGTGACGGCACGACCATCGAGACGCTGGACTGCGCCGAGGGCGCGGTGAGCGAGGACCGCATCATCCGCGGCATGGTGGGGCGCGACATGGCGCACCGCTACCCGCAACGCCACCCGCAGATCGGCGACGTGATCTTCGAGGTGCGCGACTGGCATGTGCGCCACGAACAGTACGCCGAGCGCGAGGTCATCAAGGGCGTGAACTTCAACGTGCGCAAGGGCGAGATCGTGGGCATCGCGGGCCTGATGGGCTCGGGGCGCACCGAGCTGGCCATGAGCATCTTCGGGCGCTCCTACGGGCAGCGCATCAGCGGCCAGGTCTTCCTCGACGGCCAGGAGGTGGACGTGTCCACCGTGGGCAAGGCCATCCGCCACGGCATTGCCTACGTGACGGAAGACCGCAAGGGCTGCGGCCTGGTGCTGGAGCAGGAGATACGCAAGAACGTGACGCTGGCCAACCTGCCCAAGGTGGCGAGCAATGGCGTCATCGACGAGAACGCCGAGGCGCAGGTGGCGCAGGGTTACCGCGAGTCGCTGCGCATCCGCAGCTCGGGCATCGAGCAGCTGGCGGTGAACCTGTCGGGCGGCAACCAGCAGAAGGTGGTGCTGAGCAAGTGGTTGTTCACGCAACCGCGCCTGCTGATTCTGGACGAACCCACGCGAGGCATCGACGTGGGCGCCAAGTACGAGATCTACACCATCATCGACGAACTCGCCCGCAATGGCGAAGGCATTTTGATGATCTCTTCCGAGATGCCCGAACTGCTGGGGATGTGCGACCGCATCTATGTGATGAACGAGGGCCGCCTGGTGGCCGAGCTGGGCCGCGAAGAGGCCAGCCAGGAACGCATCATGCGCGCCATCGTGAACGCTACCCAGGCGTGACTTCCCTCATAACAAAACGAGACCCTGCCATGAAACTCGGCTTCCTCAAAAACAACCTGCGCGACTACGGGCTGCTCATCTCCCTGGTCGCGATCATGGGGTTCTTCCAGTTCCAGACCGACGGCATCCTGATGCAGCCGCTTAACCTGACCAACCTGGTGCTGCAGAACAGCTACATCGTGGTCATGGCGCTGGGCATGCTGCTGGTGATCGTGGCCGGGCACATCGACCTGTCGGTGGGGTCGGTGGCCGGGTTCATCGGCGCGCTCGGGGCGGTGCTGATGGTGCGCTACGAGCTGCACTTCCTGCCGGCCTCGCTGCTGTGCCTGCTGGCCGGTGCACTGATCGGCGGCGCCCAGGGCTACTGGGTGGCCTACATCCGCATCCCCTCGTTCATCGTCACGCTGGCGGGCATGCTGGTGTTCAAGGGCCTGGCGCTGGCGCTGCTGCAGGGCCAGTCGGTGGGGCCGTTCCCCACCGAGTTCCAGCGCATCAGCACCGGCTTTTTGCCCGACCCGTTCGGGGGTGAAGAGTTGCGCGTGCTGTCGGCAATCATCGGCATGGCCCTGGCGGGTAGCCTGGTCTGGGTGGAATGGCGCAAGCGCTCCAAGGCATTGAGCCATGGCATGGAAGTCGAACCCATGGGGTTCTTCGCGGCGAAGAACCTGCTGTTTGCGGGTGTGATCGTCTACCTTTTCTGGCAGCTTTCCACCTACAAGGGCCTGCCCAACGTGCTCATCCTCATGGGTGTGCTGATCCTGCTCTACCAGTTCGTGACCAACCGAACCACCATCGGGCGGCGCATCTACGCCCTGGGCGGCAACGAGAAGGCGACGCGCCTGTCTGGGGTGAACACCTCGCGCCTGGCCTTCCTGGCTTTCGTGAACATGGGCGTGCTGGCGGCGGTGGCGGGGCTGATCTTCGCCGCGCGCCTGAACACGGCCACGCCTAAGGCGGGCCTGGGTTTCGAGTTGGACGTGATCGCGGCCTGCTTCATCGGCGGCGCGTCGGCCTCGGGCGGTGTGGGCAAGGTGGTGGGCGCGGTCATCGGCGCTTTCATCATGGGCGTGATGAACAACGGCATGTCCATCCTGGGCATTGGCATCGACTACCAGCAGGTCATCAAGGGCCTGGTGTTGCTGGCGGCTGTGTTCCTGGACGTCTACAACCGCAACCGCGCCTGACCCCCATTCCTCAAACAGAAAGCCCCCCATGACCACGCCCCCCAAAAAGAAACTGCGTTCGGCCGAGTGGTTCGGCACGAACGACAAGAACGGCTTCATGTACCGCAGCTGGATGAAGAACCAGGGCATCCCGGACCACGAGTTCGACGGACGCCCCGTCATCGGCATCTGCAACACCTGGAGCGAGCTGACGCCCTGCAACGCGCACTTTCGCAAGATCGCCGAACACGTGAAACGCGGCATCTACGAGGCGGGCGGCTTCCCGGTGGAGTTCCCGGTGTTCTCCAACGGCGAGTCGAACCTGCGGCCCACGGCCATGCTCACGCGCAACCTGGCCGCCATGGACGTGGAGGAGGCCATTCGCGGCAACCCCATCGACGCGGTGGTGCTGCTGGTGGGCTGCGACAAGACCACGCCCGCGCTGCTGATGGGCGCGGCCAGTTGCGACGTGCCCGCCATCGTGGTGACGGGCGGGCCCATGCTCAACGGCAAGCTGGAGGGCAAGGACATTGGCTCGGGCACGGCGGTGTGGCGCTTGCATGAGGAGTTCAAGGCGGGCGAGATTTCGTTGCACCAGTTCCTGGCGGCGGAAGGCGGCATGTCGCGTTCCGCAGGCACCTGCAACACCATGGGCACGGCCAGCACCATGGCCTGCATGGCAGAGGCGCTGGGCACCTCGCTGCCGCACAACGCGGCCATTCCCGCCGTGGACGCGCGCCGCTACGTGCTGGCGCACATGTCGGGCAAGCGCATCGTCGAGATGGCGCACGAGGGGCTGACGTTGTCCAAGATCCTGACGCGCGAGGCTTTCGAGAACGCCATCCGTGTCAACGCCGCCATCGGCGGCTCCACCAACGCGGTCATCCACCTCAAGGCGATTGCCGGACGCATGGGCGTGGCCCTTGAGCTGGACGACTGGACGCGCATTGGCAAAGGCACGCCCACGCTGGTGGACCTGCAGCCCTCGGGCCGCTTCTTGATGGAAGAGTTCTACTACGCCGGTGGCCTGCCCGCCGTGCTGCGCCGCCTGGGTGAGGCGGGCCTGCTGCCTCACCCCGACGCGCTCACCGTCAATGGCCAGAGCCTGTGGCAGAACGTGCACGACGCGCCCATCTACAACGACGAGGTGGTGCGCCCGCTGGACAAGCCGCTCATCAAAGACGGCGGCATCTGCGTGCTGCGCGGCAACCTGGCGCCGCGCGGGGCGGTATTGAAGCCGTCTGCCGCTTCGCCCCACCTGCTCAAGCACCGGGGGCGGGCGGTGGTGTTCGAGAACTTCGAGCACTACAAGGAGCGCATCAACGACGAAAGCCTGGAGGTGGACGCCGACTCGGTGCTGGTGATGAAGAACTGCGGCCCGCGTGGCTACCCCGGCATGGCCGAGGTGGGCAACATGGGCCTGCCGCCCAAGCTGCTGCGGCAAGGCATCAAGGACATGGTGCGCATCTCTGACGCGCGCATGAGCGGCACCGCCTACGGCACCGTGGTGCTGCACGTGGCGCCCGAGGCCGCTGCCGGGGGCCCGCTGGCCGCCGTGAAAGACGGCGACTGGATCGAGCTGGACTGCGACCAGGGCCGCCTGCACCTGGACATCTCTGACGCCGAACTGGCCGAGCGCCTGCAAGCCCATGTACCTCCCACGCCGCCTATGAAGGGCGGTTACCAGCAGCTCTACCTGGACCGCGTACTGCAGGCCGACGAGGGTTGCGACTTCGACTTTCTGGTGGGTTGCCGGGGTGCTGGCGTGCCGCGCCATTCGCACTAGAGGCTTGCAGCACCCCCTTGTGCCGCTTCGTTTTTCATCTCTCCCATTCGATTCAGGAACCCTGAACATGCCCGCTCATTCCGCCCGTGCGCCGCGTTACCGTGGCATCTTTCCGGTGGTGCCCACCACGTTTTTTGAGGACGGCACGCTCGACCTTGAAAGCCAGAAACGCTGCCTGGACTTCATGATCGACGCTGGGGTGGACGGTCTGTGCATCCTGGCCAACTTCTCCGAGCAGTTCTCGCTGTCGGACGAGGAGCGCGAAGTCATCACCCGCACCGCGCTGGAGCATGTGGCCGGGCGTGTGCCGGTGATCGTCACAACCACGCATTACGGCACGTCGGTGTGCGCGGCGCGCAGCAAGCGCGCGCAGGATATGGGCGCGGCGATGGTGATGGTCATGCCGCCCTACCACGGCGCCACCTTCCGCGTGCCAGAGGCGCAGATCTACGAGTTCTACGCCCGCGTGTCGGACGCCATCTCCATTCCCATCATGGTGCAGGACGCGCCTGCCAGCGGCACGGTGTTGTCGGCACCTTTCCTGGCGCGCATGGCGCAGGAGATCGAGAACCTGGCCTACTTCAAGATCGAGGTGCCGGGTGCGGCCAGCAAGTTGCGTGAGTTGATCCGCCTTGGGGGCGACGCGATTGAGGGGCCGTGGGACGGCGAAGAGGCCATCACGCTGCTGGCCGACCTGGATGCTGGCGCGACCGGAGCGATGACCGGCGGCGGTTTCCCTGATGGCATCCGCCCAATTATCGAGGCGCACCGCCAGGGTGATGCGGACTTGACGTTCAGCCTGTACCAGCGTTGGCTGCCGCTGATCAACCACGAGAACCGCCAGGGCGGCATTTTGACGGCCAAGGCCCTGATGAAGGCCGGTGGCGTGATTGCCTGCGAAGCGGGGCGCCACCCTTTCCCGGCGATGCACCCGGAGGTGCGCCGGGGGCTGCTGGACATTGCCAAGCGGCTGGACCCGCTGGTGTTGCGTTGGGGGCGGTGAGGTGGTTGACGGCTTTTCTGCGTCGCTTGTTGGCGGGCTGCGGCAGACCTCGCACGCTGCGGCAGGCCTGGCCCTGCGGGGGCTCATGCTGTGGCGGTCGGCGCCAGGGC
>CAMLOF010000181.1 GCA_946481585.1 uncultured Macromonas sp.
AAGCAGGCCTGGCCGAACAAGGCGCTTTGCTGGTCACCCGCCACGCCACCTATGGGAATGGCCTGCCCGAACAGGGTGGGCAGTGTCTCGCCAAAGGCCGCGCTGGAAGGCAGCACCTTCGGCAGCAGTGATGGGGGAATGTCCAGCGCCTGCAGCAAAGCGTCGTCCCACGCGTTGCGGCGGATGTTGAAGAGCATGGTGCGCGCCGCGTTGCTCACGTCGGTCACGTGGGCGTTGCCGCCGGTGAGCTGCCAGATCAGCCAGCTGTCCACCGTGCCAAAGGCCAGCTCGCCGCGCTCGGCCAGTTCGCGTGCGCCGCGCACGTTCTGCAATATCCAGTGCAGCTTGGTGGCCGAAAAGTACGCGTCTATGCGCAGGCCGGTGCTCTCCAGCACGGCTTCGCCCAGGCCGCGTGCGCGCAGGTCGGCGCAGGTGGGTTCGGCGCGGCGGTCCTGCCACACGATGGCGTTGTACAGCGGCTCGCCAGTGCGGCGGTTCCACACCACCGTGGTCTCGCGCTGGTTGGTGATGCCGATGGCCGCAATGTCCTGCGCTTGCAGACCCGCCTTGGCCAGGGCTTCCCGTGCGGTGTCGAGCTGCGTGGCCCAGATCTCCAGCGGGTCGTGCTCCACCCAGCCGGGCTGGGGGTAGATCTGGCGGAACTCGCGCTGCGCCATGGCAACAATGCGCCCGCTCTCGTCAAAGACGATGCTGCGCGAACTGGAGGTGCCCTGGTCCAGGGCAAGCAGGTGTTTCATGGCGGGTCCTTGGGCACTCATTGCTGTGTGGCCACCACGCATTCCACGTCGGCCTTGCTCAGCAGTTCGGTAAAGGTCTGAGGCGGTGCCTCGTCGGTGAAGAGGATGTCCACGTCGCGCAGCGGCCCCAGTTCGACCATGGCCGGGCGGTTGAATTTGGTGTGGTCTGCGGCCAGCCAAACCTCGCGCGACTGTTCAATGATGGTGCGCGCCACCTTCACCTCGCGAAAGTCGTAGTCGCGCAGCGTGCCGTCGGCCTCGATGCCGCTGATACCGATGAGCCCTATGTCCACCTTGAACTGGCGGATGAAGTCCACCGTGGCCTCACCCACGATGCCCTGGTCGCTGCCGCGCACCACGCCCCCAGCCACGATCACCTCGCAGTCGCGGTTGGCGCTCAGCAGCGCGGCAATGTGCAGGTTGTTGGTGATCACGCGCAGGCCCTGGTGGTGCCGCAGCTCGTGCGCCACCGCCTCGATGGTGGTGCCGATGTTCATGATCAGCGAGCAGCCGTTGGGGATGCGCCGGGCGATGGCCCGCGCCATGCGCGCCTTGCCCTCTGAAGCCAGGGCCTGGCGCTGGCGGTAGGCGATGTTCTCGGTGGTGGAGCCGGGCAGGCGCACGCCGCCATGGAAGCGCGCCAGCAGCCCTGCATCAGACAAGTGGCGCACGTCGCGGCGCACGGTCTGCAGCGTCACGCCAAAGCGTTCGGCCAGTGATTCGATGGTCGTCGGGCCGTGGGCGCGCACGGCCTCGATCAGTTCGGTCTGGCGGGGGTTGAGTTCCATGATGGTTGCGATTATTCAACCAAAAGCGAACACAAAAGAACACAAATTTTGTGATTTAAGGGTAAACACCGAGCAATAAGAAACAATATCGAACCTTAGAATCCGCCAAACGAAAACACAGGAAAGTCAATGGACCGTATTTCGAACATTGGAGAGCTGTCATGCAACTGACCCTGCAAGGGGTGAGCAAGACCGTTGCCGGGCAGCCCTACCTGTACCCGCTGGACATGGCGCTGCAACCCGCGCAGGTAACGGTGCTGCTGGGCGCCACCCAGGCGGGCAAGACCACCCTGATGCGCCTGATGGCCGGGCTGGACCGCCCGAGCGAAGGCAGTGTGCTGGTGGACGGCCGCGATGTGACCGGGGTGCCCGTGCGCGAACGCAACGTGGCCATGGTCTACCAGCAGTTCATCAACTACCCGTCGATGACGGTGTTCGACAACATTGCCTCGCCACTCAAGCTGGCAGGCGTGCGCGACATCGACGAGCGCGTGCGCGCCCTGGCCGCCAAGCTGCACATCGAGATGTTCCTGGACCGCCTGCCCTCGGCCTTGTCGGGCGGGCAGCAGCAACGCGTGGCGCTGGCGCGCGCTCTGGCCAAGAACGCGCCCCTCATGCTGTTCGACGAACCGCTGGTCAACCTCGACTACAAGCTGCGCGAGGAACTGCGCGAAGAACTCACCCACCTGTTTTCCACGGGGGATTCCACCGTGGTCTACGCCACCACCGAACCGGGCGAAGCCTTGCTGCTGGGCGGCTACACCGCCGTGCTCGACCAGGGCGAACTGCTGCAGTACGGCCCCACGGCCGAGGTATTCCACCGCCCGGCGTCCATCCGTGTGGCGCGGGCCTTCAGCGACCCGCCCATCAACCTGCTGCAGGCCGATGCCGAGGAGGGCGGTCTGCGCCTGCGCAACGGCGCCTTCATGCCGTTGGCACTGCCACCCGGCGCGCCGCGCGATCTGGTCGTGGGTGTGCGCGCCAGCGCCCTGCGCGAAACTGCCCGCGATGGTGACATTGAACTGGCGGGCAGCGTGGAGCTGGCCGAAATCTCCGGATCTGACACCTTCGTTCACGTTCACACCGTGCTGGGCGATCTGGTAGCGCAGCTCACGGGCGTGCACGATTTTCGGTTGGGCGAGCCCATCCACCTGTACCTGCACCCCTCCCGCGTGCACGTGTTCGACGCGTCCGGCCCGCTGGTGCTGGCGCCGGTCCGTCTTTCGGAGAAACGCTGATGGCCGAAATCCAGCTCGACCTCGCCCACGCCTACCGCGCCAACCCGCGCAGCGATGCCGACTACGCCCTGCTGCCGTTGAAGATGACCTTCCGCGACGGCGGTGCATACGCCTTGCTCGGCCCTTCGGGCTGCGGCAAGACCACCATGCTCAACATCATCTCCGGGCTGCTCGTGCCGTCGCAGGGCCAGGTGCTGTTCGACGGCCGCGACGTCACCCGCGCCAGCCCGCAGGAACGCAACATCGCCCAGGTGTTCCAGTTCCCGGTCATCTACGACACCATGACCGTGGCCGAGAACCTGGCCTTTCCGCTGAAGAACCGCAAGGTGCCCGCCGCGCAGATCAAGGCCCGCGTCGGCCAGATCGCCGAGATGCTGGAGATGAGCCACCAGCTCGACATGCGTGCCGCCGGGCTCAGCGCCGACCAGAAGCAGAAGATCTCGCTGGGCCGCGGCTTGGTGCGGCCCGACGTGTCGGCCGTGCTGTTCGACGAACCGCTCACGGTGATCGACCCGCACCTCAAGTGGCAGCTGCGCCGCAAGCTCAAGCAGATCCACCACGAACTCAAGCTCACGCTCATCTACGTGACGCACGACCAGGTCGAGGCGCTCACCTTCGCCGACGAGGTGGTGGTGATGACGCGCGGCCGTGCGGTGCAGGTAGGCTCCGCCGACGCCCTGTTCGAGCGGCCCGCACACACCTTCGTGGGCCACTTCATCGGCTCGCCGGGCATGAACTTCCTGCCCGCGCATTGCGCTGGCGGTGACTTGACGGTGCTATCGCAGCGCGTGGAGCGCAACGACGGCAAAACGCTGCCCGAGGGCGAGCTGCAACTGGGCATACGGCCCGAGTACCTGGGCTTGGCCGAAGGGCCCGGCCCCGGCTGTCTGCTGGCGCAGGTGCGCCAGGTGCAGGACATCGGCACCTACCTGCTGCTGACCTGCGAGGTGGGTGAACACCTCGTCAAGGTGCGCCTGTCGCCCGAGGCTGCAGCCCCCGTGGTGGGCGCCAGCGTGCACCTGCGGGTGCTTGACCGGCACACCTGTTTCTACCGCAACGAGGAGCTGGTGGCATGAACCCCAACGACAAACCCGTGAACCAGAAGGCCTGGTGGCTGGTGCTGCCGGTCTTCATCTGCGTGGCCTTCTCGGCCGTGCTGCCACTCATGACCGTGGTCAACTACTCCGTGCAGGACATCATCTCGCCCGAACGGCGCGTGTTCGTCGGCACCGAATGGTTCGTGGCGGTGATGCGCGACAGCGAACTGCACGCAGCCCTCGGGCGCCAGCTCGCATATTCGCTCTCGGTGCTGGCCATCGAAATTCCCCTGGGCATCGCGCTGGCACTGTCCATGCCCGCACAGGGCTGGAAATCGTCGGCGGTGCTGGTCGTCGTGGCTCTGTCACTGCTCATTCCCTGGAACGTCGTGGGCACCATCTGGCAGATCTACGGCCGTGCCGACATCGGGCTGCTGGGCTACGCCCTGCAGCAAATGGGCTTCGAGTACAGCTACACCGGCGACCCCACCCACGCCTGGCTCACCGTGCTGGTGATGGACGTGTGGCACTGGACGCCACTGGTGGCGCTGCTGGCCTTCGCCGGGCTGCGCTCCATCCCCGACGCCTACTACCAGGCCGCGCGCATCGACGGCGCCAGCAAGTTCGCGGTGTTCCGCTACATCCAGCTGCCCAAGATGCGCGGCGTGCTGATGATCGCCGTGCTGCTGCGCTTCATGGACAGTTTCATGATCTACACCGAGCCCTTCGTGCTCACCGGTGGTGGCCCAGGCAGCGCCACCACCTTCCTGTCGCAGTACCTCACTCAGAAGGCCGTGGGCCAGTTCGACCTGGGCCCCGCCGCCGCCTTCTCGCTCATCTACTTCCTCATCATCCTGCTGTTCTGCTTCGTCCTCTACAACTGGATGCAGAGCCTGGGCAACACCCGCAAGGAGGGTCAACATGGTTGAGACGCCGCAGGGCCGCCCCAAGGCGAAAGCCCCCTCCCTCTTCCCTTCCCGTTTCCAGGCGCGATCACTCTTCCTGATCGCCTACCTCGTCTTCGCGCTGCTGCCCATCTACTGGATGGTCAACATGAGCTTCAAGACCAACAACGAGATCCTCTCCAGCTTCTCGTTCTGGCCGCAGAGCTTCACCTGGGACAACTACAAGACCATCTTCACCGATGCGTCCTGGTACTCGGGCTACATCAACAGCCTGATCTACGTGGCCATCAACACGGTGATCTCCATCACCGTGGCGCTGCCCGCGGCCTACGCCTTCAGCCGTTACCGCTTCCTGGGCGACAAGCACGTCTTCTTCTGGCTGCTCACCAACCGCATGACGCCGCCCGCCGTGTTCCTGCTGCCCTTCTTCCAGCTCTACACCACGCTGGGGTTGATGGACACGCACCTGGCCGTGGCCCTGGCGCACCTGGTGTTCAACGTGCCGCTGGCGGTGTGGATTCTGGAAGGCTTCATGAGCGGCATCCCGCGCGAGATCGACGAGACCGCCTACATCGACGGCTACAGCTTCCCGCGCTTCTTCTTCACCATCTTCCTGCCGCTCATCAAGGCCGGCGTGGGCGTGGCGGCGTTCTTCTGCTTCATGTTCAGCTGGGTGGAGCTGCTGCTGGCGCGCACGCTCACCAGCGTCAACGCCAAGCCCATCGTTGCCACCATGACGCGCACCGTCAGCGCCAGTGGCATGGACTGGGCCACGCTCGCTGCCGCTGGCGTGCTCACCATCGTGCCGGGCGCCATCGTCATCTGGTTCGTGCGCCACTACATCGCGAAGGGCTTCGCGATGGGGCGCGTGTAAACCCATACCGAAAGGCAAACCATGTTCAGCTGGATGGTCTGGACCACACCCGTGGCCGTGTTCTTCATCTGTATCGCGCTACTGCTCGCGGGCATGACGGTGTGGGAGATCAAGTCCCCCAACGTCGCTCGCAAGGGCTTCCTGCCCATGGTCACCACGCGTGGCGACCGGCTCTTCATCGGCCTGCTGGGCGCGGCCTACATCAACCTCGCGTTCGTTGGTCTGTCGGGCTGGTTCACCGAATGGTTCTCGCTCGAACAGGACCCCAGCGTCTGGTTCAGCTTCGTGCTGTCCATGGTGTGGCTGGTTTGGGTCATGCGCAAGGGATGAGTGTGCGGCTGCACATTGAGTTTTCACCAAGGTCCGGCCTGGAATTCCCCGGGGCCGAGCCGTTTGATCAACCTGGGGAATTGACAACCGAGACTGAGGAGACGAGATGAAGTTGCGTTATTCCGTGCTGGCCGTGACGGCCGCCCTGGCCCTGGGATCCCACGTGGTGTGGGCCGACGAGGCCGCCGCCAAGAAATGGGTCGACGGCGAGTTCCAACCCTCCACGCTGACCAAGGACCAGCAGATGGCCGAGATGAAATGGTTCATCGACGCGGCCAAGAAGCT
>CAMLOF010000182.1 GCA_946481585.1 uncultured Macromonas sp.
GAGGCCGAGATCCGTGGCCACCGTCGCACCTACATCGGTGCCATGCCGGGCAAGGTGCTGCAAAGCCTGAACAAGGTTGGCACACGCAACCCGTTGTTCCTGCTGGACGAGATTGACAAGCTGGGCATGGACTTCCGTGGCGATCCGTCATCGGCGCTGCTGGAGGTGCTGGATCCCGAGCAGAACCACACCTTTGGCGACCACTACGTGGAGGTGGACTTCGACCTGTCGGACGTGATGTTCGTGGCGACTTCCAACTCCATGAACATTCCGCCCGCGTTGCTGGACCGCATGGAGGTGATCCGCCTCTCCGGTTACACCGAGGACGAGAAGACCAACATCGCCCTAAAGTACCTGCTGCCCAAGCAGCTCAAGAACAACGGCATCAAGGACGGTGAGCTGACCGTGACCGAGGATGCCGTGCGCGATGTGGTGCGTTACTACACCCGTGAGGCGGGCGTGCGTTCGCTGGAGCGCGAGCTGTCCAAGATCTGCCGCAAGGTGGTCAAGGGCCTGTTGCTCAAGAAGTACACGCCGACCGTGGTGGTGAATGCCGAGAACCTGAGCGACTTCCTGGGCGTGCGCAAGTTCACGTACGGGCGTGCCGAACAGCAGAACCAGGTGGGTCAGGTTGTGGGCCTGGCCTGGACCGAGGTGGGCGGCGACCTGCTGACCATCGAGGCAGCCCTGATGCCCGGCAAGGGCAACGTCATCCGCACCGGCCAGTTGGGCGATGTGATGAAGGAGTCCGTGGAAGCGGCACGCACTGTGGTGCGCAGCCGCGCGCGCAACCTGGGCATCAAGGACGAGGTGTTCGAGAAGAAGGACATCCACATCCACGTGCCCGATGGCGCCACGCCCAAGGACGGCCCGAGCGCGGGTGCAGCCATGACGACGGCCATGGTGTCGGCGCTGACTGGCATTCCGGTGCGTGCTGACGTGGCGATGACCGGCGAGATCACCCTGCGTGGCGAGGTGACGGCGATCGGCGGCCTCAAGGAGAAGTTGCTGGCGGCGCTGCGTGGCGGCATCAAGACGGTGATCATCCCTGAGGAAAACGTCAAGGACCTCGCCGAGATTCCGGACAACGTCAAGGAAGGCCTGGAGATCGTTCCGGTGAAATGGATCGACAAGGTGCTGCAGTTGGCGCTGGAACGCACCACCGTGCCGCTGACCGAGGAAGAGGCTGCGCCGGTGGCGGCTGCAGCACCTGCTGCGGATGCCTCCGGTGCCGTGAAACACTGAAAAATTTTTTGAGCAGGTTTGACTAAGCCCAAAAAATCGGTATAGAATAATGGCTTCAGACGACGCAAACAGCAATGTTTGAAAAGACTGAAAATGCGGGATTAGCTCAGTTGGTAGAGCGATACCTTGCCAAGGTATAGGTCGAGAGTTCGAGCCTCTTATCCCGCTCCATTTTCCGAAAAAGGAAGCCCCGGCTTCCTTTTTTTATCCGGCACGGAAAGCCGGAGTGCAACAGACAAGGCGCGGTAGCAAAGCGGTTATGCACCGGATTGCAAATCCGTGTAGGTCGGTTCGACTCCGGCCCGCGCCTCCAGGTTAAAGGTCTGCGCAAGCAGGTCTATGCGGGATTAGCTCAGTTGGTAGAGCGATACCTTGCCAAGGTATAGGTCGAGAGTTCGAGCCTCTTATCCCGCTCCAACACCGTCAAAAAAGGAAGCTTCGGCTTCCTTTTTTGCTTTCTGCGCCTCATTGGCCCTCCCGGGAGGGGGAGCCATCATTTCCCAGCGACGGGTTGGTGCCTTCAGGCGGCTTGAAGGTTGGTCGTTTCGGACGTGGCTTGCATTTGGGCCAGCCCGCGCAGTACATCACCCACGATGATCACTGAAGGGCTTCCAAGCTGTTGCTCGTGCAGGGTTTGCTGCAATTGGCCCAGGGTGGTGACTGCGTGGCGCTGTTGGGGCAAGGTGGCGCGCTGCACGATGGCCAGCGGCGTGTGGGCAGGCAACCCTTCCAGCAGGCCCGATTCGATCTGCTCTGCGCTGGACACACCCATGTAGATGACCAGCGTCAGCCGGGCCTGGTGCGCGCAGCGCGCCAGTGCGGCCCAGTCGGTGCCGCTGTCGCCAGGCTTGGCGTGCCCCGTGACGAAGACCACGCCGTGCGCGTGTTCACGGTGGGTGAGTGGCACGTTCAGGGAAGTCACGGCGGCCAGGCCAGAGGTGATGCCGTTGACCACGCGGACCTGTATGCCTTCGGCTTCCAGGTGTTCCACTTCCTCGCCGCCCCGTCCAAAGATGAAGGGGTCGCCGCCCTTGAGTCGCACCACCGTCTCGCCTGCCAGGGCCGCCTGGATCATCAAACGTTCGATGAATGCCTGCGGCGTGGATTTGCAGCCGCCGCGCTTGCCCACGTGCACGATGCGGGCATCGGGCCGTGCGTGGGTGAGCACCTCGTCGTTGACCAGATCGTCCACAAGCAGCACGGTGGCCGAGGCAATGGCCTTGACCGCCTTGAGGGTGAGCAGTTCCGGATCGCCGGGGCCGGCGCCCACGAGCGTGACGGTGGGGCGCTGGGGTTGGGATGTCTGGGACATGGTGGGCTCCGGTAGGCTTGGGTGATCGGGGCGAGGATCAGGCGGGCAGGGATAGCTCGGCAAGAGCTTTCTCGATGTGGCGGGCCTGCGTTGCAATCGGCGTGGGCAAGGCCTGCTCACCACGCAGAACCCGTGCGATGTAGCGTGCGGTGGCTTCGCGGTCCTGTCCGGCGGGCAGGTCTGGCAGCGAAGCGAGAGAGCCCGCTTGCTGGGGTTCCACGGTGCGGCATTCGCCCTCGCTGAACAGGTCCAGCTGTGGCGTGCGGCGTGGGTCGGCCACCGGTTCACCCTCCGTACCACGCAGCAGCAGTGCATGGGTGCCGGTCAGGCGAAGCACGGCGCTCATGCTGTGCAGGTATTCGGGGTGGGTGTAGCTGCTGACGAGCAGGCTGGGGCCGGTGCAGGGGTTGAGCAGCTTGACGAGGCTGTGCGCGCTGTTGCGCAAGCCGACGACACGGCGGACATCGAGCAGCTTTTGCAAAGCGGGAAGCAGACCTTCCGTCGGCAGGAACCAGACACCTGCCTGGTCTGGCAGATCTGCGAGGGACGAAAGAAACGGGTTTGGGATCGCGCCTTGCTGCGCCAGGGTGCTGAGCACCTCGCTCGTTGTGACGCGCCCAGGGTCAACCTGCTGGCCGTGGATCAGCACGCGCAGCCCCCGGCGGGCCAGCAACAGGGCCAGCAGGGTGGTGAGCGCAGGCAGCTTTCGTGCGCCGTTGTAGCAAGGCAGAACGACGGTGGGCGTGGTGCCCGTGGCGCGGGCAGGTAGCCGCGCGTGTACGGCGTCCAGGAATCCGGCCATTTCCTCGGGCGTTTCACCCTTCACGCGCATGGCGATGCAGAACGCCCCCACTTCCAGGTCGCTTACCTGGCCGTCGAGCACCTGACCAAGGAGATCGCTCGCCGACTCGCGCGACAGCGCGCGGGCACCATCTTTGCCGCGACCGATTTCCTTGATGTAGTGAGAAATGCCCATGGCGGGATTTTCGGCGTTCTTATATGAAAATGGGTTATGTGCTGATACGAACAGCGGCAGGGTTTTGCTGAACGAGGCGCTTGAGTTCGGGGACGCACGAGCCGCATTGTGTGCCGCAACCCAGGCGGGACTGCAAGGTGGCCAGGCGTGTGGCAGGTTCTCCGTCGATCTCTGGCAAGGCTTGGCGGATGGCCTGCGCGGTGATACCCAGGCAGTTGCACACTGGTTGGCTGCGTTCTGCGGGGGCCCCGCCAGGCGCTGTGTCACGGGCCTGCAGCAGGGCGAGCCCGGTGACTGGTGTGGGCAGGGTGTCGCGCAGCAGGGTGGACAACCAGGTGCTGCTGCGGCTGTCGCCCGCCAGCAGGAAGGCCTGTACCCGGGATGTTTCGGTGCCGCCCACACGCACGCGGCGGTGTTGGTGGCGCAGCGGGTCGGCGTAGCGCAGCGTGTCCACGGTGTCCAGTTCCAACGCCCGCACCAGGGTGTGGAGCCAGTCGCCCTGGTCGTCAGGGGCTTGAGCACTGGCGGCCTGGAACCAGATGCCGCACAGGGCAGGCAGGCCAGCGGTCGCGGACCCGCCTGCCGCCGCAAAAGGCACGCAGGCAGCGTAGTCAAAGGAATTCAAGAGCGGGCGCAGCGCCTGTTGCACTTCCAACGCTCTTTCTGCAGGCAACCATGCCATGGCCTGCAGCGTCCAGGGCAGGGCGGTTTTTTCAATGCGTACCGCCGCGTGCTTGAGTTCCGGCTGCTTGGACGTGGGGCAATAGGCCGATGTGGTGAGGCCGTTGACGCCGGACATGCGCTGGCCGTCCAGTCCACGGCCACCCAGGTACTCGCTGCCCCAGTGCATACCGATGAAGCACTGGCGGCGTGCCAGTTCGTGCGATGCACTGGCGGGCAGCACCAGTTGGCCACGCTTGCTGGTGACGCGTACCAGGTCGCCTGTCTCGATGCCTGCGTCGGCCATGTCCTGGGGGTGCATCTGGACTTCGGGCTCGGCCACGTGGCCGAAGAGCTTGCCCAAGGTGCCGGTGCGGGTCATGCCATGCCACTGGTCGCGCAGGCGCCCGGTGGTCAGGGCGTAGGGGTAGCGTGATTCGCGTTCCTCGGCAACGGGTTCGTAGGGCAGGGCGGTAAAGCGGGCGCGGCCATCGGCGGTGGGGAACATGCCATCGGCGTAGAGGCGTTCGGTGCCGCTGGCCTGGCCTTCAGGCTGGGGCCATTGTTGTGGCGCGGCGTCCAGTTGGGCATAGCTCAGGCCGGTGATGTCCAGGTCGCGGCCGCGAGTGCTTTCGCGGTGTTCGTTCCAGATCTGCTCGGGCGTTTCGTAGGGAAAGAGCGTGTCGGTGGTACGCCGGGGCAGGCGCTCCTCCAGCCTGTGTGCCAGATCCACGGCGATCTGCCAGTCGTGGCGTGGGCCGTCTGCAGATGTGGCTGGCGGTGGCACGGCGGTGCGCACGCGGGTGATGCGCCGCTCACTGTTGGTGACGGTGCCTTCTTTTTCGCCCCAGGTGGTGGCGGGCAGCAGCAGGTCTGCCCAATCGCAAGTGGCGGCGCTGGCGTAGGCCTCCTGCACCACCACGAATTCGGCACGTTCCAGTGCGCGGCGCACGGTGGCCTGGTCGGGCAGTGACTGGGCCGGGTTGGTGCAGGCAATCCACAGGGCTTTGATTTCGCCGTCGGCGGCGGCCTGGAACATGTCCACGGCTGTTTTGCCGGGGGTGGCGGGCACGTCCGGCACGCCCCAAAGGGAGGCCACTTCGGCACGGTGCGCCGGGTTGGCCAAGTCGCGGTGGGCCGACAGCAGGTTGGCCAGGCCACCCACCTCGCGCCCGCCCATGGCATTGGGCTGGCCGGTGAGGGAGAAGGGCCCCGCGCCGGGCAGGCCAATCTGCCCGCAGGCCAGGTGCAGGTTGATGAGGCTGGCGTTCTTGGCGGTGCCGCTGGTGGATTGGTTGAGGCCTTGGCAATAGAGGCTCAGCGTGCGAAGGCGCGTGCTGGCAGACACCTGGCTGGCATCGTCTGGCACACCCGCGAACCAGCGGGCGGCGGTGAACAGGTCGGCCACGGGCACGCCGCAGATCTGGGCCACGGCGTCGGGTGTGTAGCCTTGGACCAGCTCGCGCAGGGCGGTGAAGCCACTGGTGTGGCGGTCGATGTAGCCGGTGTCGATCCAACCCTCGGCCAGCATGATGTGCAGCAGGCCGTGAAAGAGCATGACGTCGGTGCCCGGCTGCAGCGGCAGGTACAGGTCGGCCAGGCTGGCGGTGTCGGTGCGGCGGGGGTCGGCCACGATGACTTTCATGCCTGGGCGCTGTGCCTTGGCGTCTTCGATGCGGCGGAACAGCACCGGGTGTGCCCAGGCGGCGTTGCTGCCGACGATGAAGAGACAGTCGGCGTGGTTGACGTCGTCGTAGCAGGCGGGTGGGGCGTCGGCGCCCAGGGTGAGTTTGTAGCCCGCCACGGCGCTGCTCATGCACAGGCGCGAGTTGGTGTCGATGTTGTTGGTGCCCAGCAACCCTTTGGCGAGTTTGTTGAAGACGTAGTAGTCCTCGGTGAGCAGTTGGCCGCTGATGTAGAAACCCAGCGCATCAGGGCCGTGCTGGCGCACGATGGCCGCCAGGCGGTCAGCAGCCAGGTCAAGCGCAGCGTTCCAGGGCA
>CAMLOF010000183.1 GCA_946481585.1 uncultured Macromonas sp.
CGCCTGGCCGCGCTGCTGCACGTGTCCGCCCGCACCCTGCACCGCCAATTGCACGAACAGGGCGCCACGCTGCAAGGGCTGAAAGACGCCGTGCGCCGTGAGCGCGCCAGCGAACTGTTGCACCGCACCAGCAAACCCATCAAGCAGGTGGCCGAGGCCGCAGGCTTCCAGAACGAAAAAAGCTTCATCCGCGCCTTCCGGGGCTGGACGGGGCTCACGCCCGCCGAGTTCCGCAGGCAAGGCGGCCAACCCGCCCCCACCTCAGCCTGACGGACGGGCCCAGGCCGCTCAGCGAAAGTCGCCGTCCACGTAGTACCAGCGCCCGCCTTCGCGCACAAAGCGGCTGCGCTCGTGCAGGCGCTGCCCACGTCCCGCCGCACGTGAGCGGGCCACGAATTCCACCTCGGCATGGTCTTCGTCGATCACGCGGTGATCACGCACCTCCAGCCCCAGCCACTTCACGCCGGGCTCCAGCGTCAGCTCGGCGGGGCGTGTGCTGGCGTGCCAGGTGGCCAGCAAGTGGTCCACCCGGCCCAAGACAAAGGCGGTGTAACGCGAGCGCATCAGCGCTTCGGCGTCGGGCGCGGGCTGGGCAGCGCCGGGCTCCATGCGCGGCCCGCAACAGGCCGACAGAGCCAGCACACGGCCGCGCGCGTCCTGGCGGCCACAGGGGCAAACGGAATCTTTCATGTGCGGAGGCGGTGGCAAAGCCTTGCATTATCAGCAACGCACGCGCCCCCTTTAATGCCAACAACAGCACCGGACTTCTGCCACAATGGTAAATGTGTGACGTACAGCAAGCACATTTCACGACGAACACCCAAAATAAAACTTATTTCACATTTATGCTCTTTTGAATCATTTTCAGATGAAAGAAGATATCACTATAAATAATTCACATCTGACAAGAGCGATCATCGAGCTTGGCGAAATTCGGCCCGTGATCGCCAAACAAGCGATCTTCAACAACCAGGGCATCAAGATCCTGGAGCAAGGCGCGGCCATTCACGCGGGCTTGTACGAGCGCCTGACCGCACACAACCTTAGCCGTCCGATTGAAGAATCGGTCACCGCAGAAGGCCAGGTGGATGGGCGTGGACTGCGCGATGGCATCACCCGCGTGCTGGAAACCGAAGCCTTCTACGCCCGCATGGCGCCCAGCGAAGGTGAACGGCAACGCCTGCTGGACATCATCGAAAAAATCCCCCTGCCCGAACCTGTGGCCTTCCAGCTGACGCTGGCCCGCGAGACCCGCCCACGCCTGTACGACAACGCCCTGCGAGCCGCCTGGACCATGGCCTGGCTGGCCCGCGAAGGCATGGAAACCCAGTTCGACATCGGCATGGCAGCCGCAGCCGGCTTGCTGCACGACCTGGGCATGTTGCACCTCAACCCCGTGCTGATGGACCACCGTGCCGAACTCACACGTGAGTTGCGGCGCGAGCTATACAGCCACCCCATCGTCAGCCACGTGCTCATCGAGCGCCACCACGTGTACCCAAAGGTCATGCTGGATGGCGTGCTGCAACACCACGAATACCGCAACGGCTCGGGCTACCCGCGCAACCTCAAGGGCAGCCAGATAAGCACAACAGGTCAGCGGCTGGCCATTACCGATCTGCTGGTAGCCATGATCAGCGCACACGACGACGGTGGCGAAATGCGGCTGGGCGTGCTGCTGCGCATGAACATGCACCGCTATGCCAAAGAGCTGATCGACAGCGTGCTCGCGTTGCTGCAACCCGGCCAGGACCCGCGCAGCGAAGCCATTGCCACGTCTGGCGACCCGGCAGCTCTGCTGGCGCAAGCACACGACATCCTGCAAGCCTGCCCGCGCGACGAATCGCGTTTCGCGGGCATCACCGCTGCGCGGCGAGAGGCGTGGGCGACCTTGCGGGAACAGGTCGACGAACTCGGCCGCACGCTGGCCGAAGCTGGCTTGACGCCGTCACAACTCGAACAACTGGGCAGCGCCGCGATGGAAGACGCCATGATGCATCGCGAGCTCACGCTGCTCGCACGCGAAGCCGCCTGGCAACTGCATGCGCTGGCACGCCAGGCGCGGCGGCGGTGGGGCGCCGGGCGCGACGGCATCTTCCCCCAGGAAATCCTGGACTGGACGGGCCGTGTCGAACAATTCAGCCAGGCGGTTCGTTCCGGCCCGCAGGGGCAAGGGCTACCGGGACATTTCCACTGACGCCTGCCACACCCCCTGGTGCAAACCACGCTGCCTCAAACCTCTCTGCCGTTTGCGGCTGCCCCCAGTAAAAGCCCTGACCGAAATCGCAGCCGGCATCGCGCAACAGCTGCATCTGCTCTTCGGTCTCTATGCCCTCGGCCACCACCTGTATGCCCAGTTCGTGCGCCATGGTAATCATGGCCTTGCACAGCAGCAGGTTCTTGGAACCCGGCGCCAGCCCGCTCACAAAAGCCCGGTCGATCTTGATGAAGTCAATATCGAACTTCTGCAAATACGACAAGGAGCTGTAGCCGGTACCAAAGTCGTCGAGCGCCACGCCCAGGCCAGCGTCGCGGAACTGCAGCAACCGGTTCTGCACTTCAGGCGAGGGGTCGAGCAGGAGCCCCTCGGTGATTTCGATGATCACACTTTGCCCAGGCAGTCTGCGTTCTGCGAGCACCTCCAGCAGGTTGACCGCCTCGGCGGCCTGCTTCGGCGTACGGAACTGCACCGGCGACTTGTTGATGCTGATCTGGAAGCCAGCGTCGAAACGCTCGCGCCATATCTGCACCTGATCCACCGCTGTTTCAAAAATCCAGCTGCCCAAAGGCACGATGAGGCCTGAGCTTTCTGCCGCCGGTATGAAGCTCGCCGGGCTTACAGCCCCCTTGGCTGGGTGCTGCCAACGCACCAGCGCCTCGGCCTTGTTCAAGCGGCCCGTGGCCAACTGAACAATGGGCTGGTAGACCAGATGGAACTGCTGACCCGCCAGTGCCTGGCGCAGGTCGTTGGTCACTTCCAACCGTGCATTGGCGCGAGCCTGCATCGCAGGGGTGAAGAAGTGATAGCGGTTGCGCCCGGCTTCCTTGGCGGCGTACAACGCCTGGTCGGCGTTCTTCAACAGCCCCTGGGGGTCAGCACTGTCGTCCGGGCAGATGCTGATGCCAATGCTGGCCGACACATAGAGCGATTCTCCCCCCAGTGAAAACGGGGCACGGAACGCCAGCAGTATGCGTTCGGCCACATCCTGCGCCCGGTGCCCGTCGTCGTGCAAAGGCAGCAGCATGGTGAACTCGTCGCCCCCTTGGCGCGAAAGGGTGTCGGTGCCTCGTATGCAGTCCTGGAGCCGCCTGGCCGCAGACAGCAGCAGCATGTCGCCCACCTGGTGGCCCAGGGAGTCGTTCACCTCCTTGAAGCGGTCCAGATCGATGAAGAACACGGCCAGCCGCTCACCGCGCGTCTGCACCTTCTTCACCTCAACGTCCAGGCGGTCGTAAAGCATGCGGCGGTTGGGCAACCCCGTGAGCGCGTCGTAGTTGGCCTGCTGCCAGATCATGTCCTGCGCTTGCTTGAGCGCGGAAATATCGGCCAGCGTGCCGAGCATGCGCGTGGCGCGGCCAGCGGCGTCACGCTCGAACACCATGCCCCGGTCCAGCACCCAGCGCCAGCTGCCGTCTTGGCAACGTATGCGGTATTCACACTTGTACTGCGACGCCCGGCCTTCCTGGGCCTCCTTCAATACGTCCAGCACACGCTGCACGTCGTCAGGGTGCACGCGGGAACGCCATTCCTCCAGCGCATCACTCATGTTTTCCTGGTCTATGCCCAGCATGGCCTTCCAGCGCTCGGAATACGTCACACGGCCGGCCAGCACGTCCCAGTCCCACACCCCATCACCCGCGCCTTCCAGAGCGTAGCGCCAGCGCTCCTCGCTTGCCTCCAACGCGCGTTCCGACCTGTCTCGTGCGCGCTGCGCCAGAAACAGCGCCACGCAAATGGTCCCCAGCATCAAGCCCGACGCCAGCAACGTGAGCAAGAAGACCTGGTGCAATCTGGCTGTGGTGCGCTCTACCTCCTGCCTCACCCGGTTCGACAGCACTGCGGCCTTGCCCGCAATCGCATACAGGTCAGACCGCGTGGCCGCGTCCAGGGCTATGCGGCCACCACTGCGAAGGTAGGCTCGCCGCAAGTCGGCAACACGGGTTTCAAGGCGGTGCAAGTCCTCGGCAAAACCGGCCGTGGCGTCGCCGCTGTTGCTGGC
This sequence comes from uncultured Macromonas sp., assembly GCA_946481585.1. The sequence goes on from CAMLOF010000183.1 coordinate 4,221, forward strand.
CTGTGCCAAGCCCGCCAGCGCGCGGCGGTAACCCGCCAGCGCTTGTTCCAGCAAGACCACCCCCTGCTCCTGCTGCCAGGGCGAGTCCGACTCACGGCCCAGCGCAAGATGCAACAAGCCCTCGCGCAAGTCCTCGCCTGCCCGCACGATGTCGATTGTCTGGGCCTGGGCCTGATGCGTTTTCGCGTCTTGGTAACGGTGCTGCACAGCCAGCATCAGGCACACCATCAAGGAGCCAGATACCGCCAACCACAACAACATCGGTCGGGCATGCCAGGGCCTCGCCATCCACCGTGTAAACAAATCAACGGGGCTCATTGGCCCTCCCCTGCCACGTCACCGGCATCAAAGCCAAATGTGCGCAACGCCTCGATGTGGCCCGCCGACCCGCGAACCCTCAACAACGCCTGGTCCCAGGACTCGCGCAACCGCTGCTGCCTGGGATGGAAGGCAAACGCCACCTTGTCCTCTGCGGGTTTGACGACCGTCGACTCTGCAGGGGCTTGCAATCGCACAGTCCGCAGCTTGCTTCCACCAGTGGTGGCAGCCACCGTCAAAGTGGTGGGCCAAGACAGGACCAATGCATCAGCCATGCCCTGGCTCACGGCATCCACACCCATGCGTGCAGTTCCTACAGGCAACAACCTTTGCGGAGCCACACCCAACGCGACCAGACGGCTCGCCTCCACGGCTCCTTCGAGCACGGCAATTCGTCCCCGGGAAGTCAGCAGCCACAACAAGGGCGCATCCAGCTCGTGCTCGTGATCCGCTCGCATCAGCACCCCCGAGCCCACCTTGATGGTCGGCAGCGAGAACAAAACCTGCCGCTTGCGCTCATCTGTCACGAACAACCCCGCCGCAATCACATCGAAGCGGCCGTCAAGCAGTTCTGGAATCAGGTTGGCAAAAGAGACCTGCACCCATTCAATGTGCCGCACGCCCAGTTCGTTTGCCACAAGCCGGGCCGTCTCGGGCGACTCGCCAGTCACGTCCAGGGAAGGCCCCACAAAGGCATACGGTGCTTCAACGGCGTAGCCCACGCGCAGCACGCCGGTTTCGCGCACGCGCTCCAAGGCATCTCGCGGGCCATGCGCCGAGAAGACCAGCCAAAGCATGGCCCACCCCAGCCCAAGGATGAGCCCCACCATGGCAACCAACGGACCAACCCGCTTGAACATGCGGCGAAGCCTCCCATAAATCACATAGATTGATTTTCAGCATATCCCATGGCCCCGTCACAGCAATGTCCATCACTGCCCAAGGGTCTTGGCCGTTCACCTTGAAGCAGCCTTGCTGACAAAACATCATTAAATGCTTATATTAAGAGATTAAACAACGAGGAGCACAAATGAAACCTTTCGCCACCCGCCGGGCGCTGCGCCACACCGCCTTGGTGCTGGCCTGCCTGGCTGCACCTGCCGCCTGGGCAGACAAAGCCGCCGCCATTGACGAGATGGAGGCTTACCTGGAATTCGTGGACTATGGTGGCGGCGTCATGTTCGCCGAGCAGATTCCCAAGGACGACTGGAAGAAGTTCTTCGTCATCGATGCGCGTGACGCGGGCCAGTTCGCCAAGGCGCACATCCCCGGCGCCGTGAACATGGACTGGCGCCAGGTGTTGGCCAAACGCAACGACATTCCCAAAGACCGCCCGGTGCTGATCTACTGCAACACGGGTTCACTGTCTGCACAGGCGGGTTTTGCCCTGCGTTTGGCAGGGTGGGACAACGTGCGCATTCTGCAAGGCGGCATGGAGGAATGGAAGGCCAAGGGCGGCTTCGACGCCGCAGCCAAGGCCACCGCTCCCGCCAAACACTGAAGGTCAACGGCGCCAGAAATGGCCCGTGAACAGCACCAGCACGGTAAGCAGCTCCAGTCGGCCCAGCAACATGGCAAAACTCAGCACCCACAACTGAAAAGGGCTGAGTACCCCGAAGTTGCTGGCCGGCCCCACC
>CAMLOF010000184.1 GCA_946481585.1 uncultured Macromonas sp.
AAGTTGGGCACCGGGCCGGTGGAGGAGAAGGTCAACTCCTGCGTGCCCAGCTGAACTGCCTCGATGGACTCGCGCTCACCGCCAAGCGAGCCAGAGTAGAAGGTCTGGATCTTGTAGCGGCCATTGGTGCGCTTTTCCACCTCCTGCGCGAAGGTGTCGATGGCCACACCCTGGTGCGAGTCCTTTGCCACGGAGATGTTGATCTTCATGTTGGTCTGGGCGTGAGCCAGACCGGCGAATCCCAATGCCATGCCACAGGCCAGGCCGATGGCGGTGAGTCGACGGGTGATCTTCATGCGATGGTCTCCTTCAATAGTAGGGTCGCCGGAATGGCTGCCCAAAGTTGTCATACAAGTTGATTCTCAGGACAAAGCCGCTTTCACGGCATCGGGGTTTTCGCGCACATAGTCTCGGACTATGGTCTCGAAATCGGCGTCGGCAACCAGACCGAGGGCGCGCGCGCGGGCGCTGTCCATGCGGGCGGGCCAACTGGTAATGATTCGGGCGATGGCGGGGTCTGGTCGCCAGTCGATCAGGCTGGCGGCGGCGGGGCCTGCCACCTTCTCCAGCGCAGCCGCCATCTGGGCGGGCGTGGTGGTGAGCGCGGGCAGGTTCAGCGCCGTGCGCGGGCCCCATTCCTGGTCGCCGGTCTGCAGTGCGCGGATGAGTCCTTCCACCGTGCGGGCCGGGGAAGACAGGGCCACCAGCGTGTCGGGCGGCACGGGGCAGGTCGAGCGCTCGCCAGCGAGCGGCTCGCGGATCATGCCGCTGAGGAAGCTGGACGCGGCACCATTCGGGCGGCCGGGGCGCACGCTGACGGTCATCAGCCGCACGTTGCGCCCGCGCAGGAAGCCCTTGCGCGTGTAGTCGGCCACGAGCTGCTCCAGCACGAACTTCTGTATGCCGTAGCTGTTCTGCGGCGTGGGCAGGGTGGTGTCGGTCACCACCTCCGGTAGCGGCTGTTCTGCCGTGCTGCCGAACACCGCCAGCGAACTGGAAAACACCAGCAGCGGCTGCGTGCCCAGCGCACGGCAACGTTCCAGCAGCAGCATGCCAGCGCGCAGGTTGCTGCGCATGCCAAGATCAAAGTCGGCTTCGCACTCGCCGCTGACGGCCGATGCCAGATGCACGACGGCAGCCGCGTCCTGCGGCACCACCTGCTGTGTGCTGCCTTCCAGCAGATCGACCAGGTCGCCTTCCACCACGCGCACCCTGGGGTCAGCGCGCAGATCGGCAGGCGGCGCCACGCGGTCCACCAGTGTCAGTTGTTGGATGGTCTGGGCGGGTGCGCCTCCCAGGCTCAACGACCCGTGTTGCAGCAGGGTGCGAGCCAGGCGAACCCCCAGGAAACCCGCGCCGCCGGTGATGACGATGTTCATGTTCAGGCCTTTCGCGTGAGGTAGGGGCGCACCCAGGCCAGCCCAGCCGAGGTTTGACCCGCAGGGCGGTATTCGCAGCCGATGTAGCCGTCGTAGCCCAGTGCGTCGAGCTGCTCGAACAGGTAGGGGTGGTTGACTTCGCCCTGGTCGGGTTCGTGGCGGTCGGGCACGCCCGCGATCTGCACGTGGCCCACGCCGCTGAAGTGCTTCTGCAGGCGCCGCGCCAGGTCGCCTTCCATGATCTGGCAGTGGTAGAAGTCCATCTGCACCTTCAGGTTGGCTTCGCCCACCTCGGCGGCAATGTCGTGCGCCTGCTGCTGGTAGTTGAGGAAGTAGCCCGGCATGTCGCGGGTGTTGATGGGCTCGATGAGCAGGGTGATGCCGTGCGGCGCCAGCGCGCGTGCGGCGGTGCGCAGGTTGGCCACGTAGGTGGCGCGCGCGGCTTGCGCCGAAACACCGGCGGGCACCAGCCCTGCCATGGCGTGCAGCTTGCGGCAGCCTGTGGCCAGCGCATAGGGCAGGGCGGCTTGCACCGTGGCGGCGAATTCGGCTTCGCGGCCCGGGTGGCAGGCCATGCCGCGCTCGCCCTGGGTCCAGTTGCCCGGCGGCAGGTTGAACAGGGCCTGCACCAGGCCGTTGTCACGCAGCCGGGTGGCAATCTCTTCTGGCGTGTGTTCGTAGGGGAAGAGGTATTCCACCGCCTCGAAACCGTCGCGCGCGGCGGCGGCAAAGCGGTCGAGGAAGGGCACCTCGTTGTACATCATCGACAGGTTGGCGGCGAATCGGGGCATGTCGTTCAGGTTCTGTGTGCGTCGTTACCAGGAAGCGTTGAAGGCCTCGCGCAGCTCCTGGATCTGCTCGGGCGTCAGCGGTGTGGGGCGGGGTTGGCTCATCAGCCAAAGCCGGGCGGTTTCTTCCAATTCCTCCAGCACGGCCATGGCCTGGGCCGGAGTGCCGTGCCAGACGTTGGGGCCCAGGCGTTCCAGCATCACGGCCCGCAGCGTCAGGCCGCCTTCACGGGCCTGGGCAATGCGCTGTGCCACCTCGTCGCCCACGCGCGGGTCGCCGGGGCGGTGGTAGGCAATGCGCGGCACGTGTCCCACCTTCATCACAAAATACGGCGTGATGGGCGGCAGCAGGTCGCCCGCATGGTGGGGCTCCTGCAGCGTCAGTGACACCAGGTGCGTGGAATGGGTGTGGATGACGCAGCCCGCCGCCGGGTCGGCTTCGTAGATGCGCCGGTGCAGCGCCAGCGTCTTGCTGGCCGGGCGGCCCGAACGTTGCACGCCAGCGTCGTCCACCCAGGCCAGTTCGTCCGCCTGCAGAAAGCCCAGGCAGGCATCCGTGGGGGTGATGAGGTGGCCGCCGCCGTGTTCGGCAGGCACGCGCACGCTGATGTTGCCCGCCGTGGCGTGCACGTAACCGCGCTCGAAGAGCGAACGGCCCACGCGGCATATTTCCTGGCGCAAGGTGTCCATGGCTCAGTCCACCAGCGCCAGCGCTTTGCTGAAGAAATCCACCGTGCCGAAGTTTCCGGACTTCAACGCGAGCAGCAGCGGTCGGCCTTCGGCCTGGGTCCAGGGCACGCCGGGGTCGATCGCGGCGCCAATGCGCAGTTGCTGTACGCCCAGCGCCTGCACCACGGCACCGGACGTTTCTCCCCCAGCCACCACCAGGCGCCGCACCCCGGCATCCACCAGGCTGGCGGCCACACGGGCCAGGCACTGTTCTACCAGGTGGCCTGCGCGCTGCACGCCCAGCTCGGTCTGAATGGCCTTGACTTCGTCGGGCTGCGCGGTGGCGTAGATGAGCACAGGGGTGTCGCCTTGTGCACCGGCCCAGCGGGTGGCTTGCGTGGCCAGGTCTTCGCCCGCAGCCAGGGCGCGCGCGTCGATGCGCATGGCGGGGCGCCCCTGGGCAATCCAGTGCGCCACTTGCGCATTGGTGGCGCTGGAGCACGAGCCCGAAAGCACCGCAGCACGCCCGCCAACACTGGGCAGGCGGGCCGCTTCGGCGTCCGGCTTGAGCCAGCCTTGCGCTTCATACACGGCGGGCAGCCCCAGCGCCACGCCAGAGCCCGCGGTGATGAGCGGCATGTCTGCGCACGCCGCGGCCATGGTGCGCAGCGCGTCGTTGTCGATGGCGTCCACCACGGCAAAACGCATGCCGCTGGCACGCAACTCGGCCAGGCGTTGGCGCAGGGTGTCCGTACCCTGGCTCACCACATCGTGCCGGGCCAGGCCCACGCGCCCTTGGCACTGTGCCTGCAGCACCCGCACCAGGTTGGCGTCGGCCATGGGCGTCAGCGGGTGGTGGCGCATGCCGGAATCGCTCAGCAGCTCGTCACCCACGAACAGGTGGCCGCGAAACACCGTGCGGCCGTTCTCGGGGAAGGCCGGGCAGGCGATGGCGAAGTCGCTGCCCAGGGCATCCAGCAAGGCCTCGGCCACGGGGCCGATGTTGCCCGCTGGCGTGGAGTCGAAGGTGGAGCAGTACTTGAAGTAGAACTGCCGTGCGCCGCCGCCTTGCAGCCAGCGCAGCGCGGCCAGGGAGTCGCCCACTGCCTCGCTCACGGGCGCGGTGCGCGACTTCAATGCCACCACCACCGCGTCGGCTTCCGGTGGTGGGCCATCGGGCACGCCCATCACCTGCACCGTGCGCATACCGGCGCGCACCAGCATGCTGGCCACGTCGGTGGCACCGGTGAAGTCGTCTGCAATCACGCCCAGAATCATTCTGCTGTCTCCTGCCCGGGCAGGCTCAGGCCGGCCAGGCCGGCGTAGTACTTCACCACGGCCGAATCGTCCTCGCCGCCCAACCCCATGGCGGCGGTGGCCAGGTAAAGCTGGTGGGCCGACGACGCCAGCGGCAACGGGAAGGCCAGCTTGCGCGCCGCATCCAGCACAATACCCAGGTCCTTCACGAAGATGTTCACCGCGGAAAGCGGGGTGTAGTCGCCTTCCAGAATGTGCGGCACGCGGTTCTGGAACATCCAGCTCATGCCTGCCGAGTTGCAGATCACCTCGTAGAGCTGATGCGGGTCGGCGCCCGCGCGCATGCCCAGCGCCATGGCCTCGCAGGCGGCTGCAATGTGCACGCCCGCCAGGTGCTGGTTCACCATCTTCACGGTGGAGCCCACGCCTGCGCGGTCGCCCAGGCGGTACACCTTGCCCGCAAAGGCTTCCAGCAGCGGTGCGGCGGCGTCAAAGGCTTCGGGGCGGCCAGAGGCCATCACCGTCATCTGACCTTCAGCCGCTTTTTTTGCACCGCCAGAAACCGGGCCGTCAATGAAATGGATGCCTTTGTCTGCCAGACGGCTTTCCCACTGCGGCGGCAGGCTCGGGTCCACCGTGGCGGACGCCACAACCACGCTGCCCGGCTTCATGGATTGGGCTAGGCCCTGCGCGCCGAACAGCACCTCCTCGGTTTGCGCGGCGTTCACCACCAGGATCAGCAACACATCGCATTGGGCGGCCAGCTCAACAGGCGTAGCCACCGCGTGGCCGCCTGCCTGGGCGAAGCTGTCGCGCGCCTCGGCACGGGGGTCGCAACCCCAGGTGGCAACGCCAGTGCGCAGCGCTGACAGGGCGGCCCCCATGCCCATGGAGCCGAGGCCGATGACGCCGAGTGTCTTGTTGGTGGAAGGTTGCATGTGTAGCCTGTGCAGGAGGGTCAGGAAAGGGTCTTGGCAGAAGCCTTCGACGGTTTGGCCTTCTTGGCGAACAGCTTGTCCAAGGCCTGTTTGACGGGTGCGTCCGCCTGTTCAATGCGGCTGGCTGCGTGCACCATGTGCTGCGTGGCGGCCTTGCGGGCCAGGTCCGGGCGGCCGCTCACCACCGCGCGGGCAATGGCAGCGTGTTCGGCGCGCACCTGCTTCATGAACTCGCTGTGCATGGCCTCGTTGGCGCGCGTCACCTTGATCGCGTCGCGCTGGTACTGCTCCAAAAAATCGAGCAGCCGCTCAAACTGCGGGTTGTCGGTGGCACGGGCAATGGCGCGGTGAAAGCGCAGGTCCTGCTCCACGCCGTCCTCGCCGCGCTGTACGGCTTCTTCAATGGCAGCCATGGCGTCTTCAATCGCGCGGGCCTTGGCCGGTGTGATGCGTTGTGCCGCCAGGGCAGCAACTTCACCTTCCAGCGTGCGGCGCACTTCCACCACCTGCAGCACGGCGTCCAGCGAGGTGAGCACCGTCGGGTCAAATGCCAGTGCGCGTGCCTGTATGCGCGGTGCCACGAACATCCCGGCGCCCTGGCGCGAGGTCAACAAGCCCATGGACTTGAGGCGACTCACCGCCTCACGCACCACGGTGCGCGACACCTGAAACTGCTCGGTCAACTGCTGTTCCGTGGGCAGCTTGTCGCCAGGTGCCCATTCGCCGGATTCGATGTGCTGGCGCAACAACTCTGCCAGCTTGTCGCTGAGGCGTTCGGTGGGCGGCAGTTTTGTGGACATGGGGTTGAGTTGTCTCTTGATTTGTCAGGTCATCATACAAATTTTCAAAAAAGTAATGTCTTGGGGTTTTCCCGAAAGGCGGTGTTCAGGCGCAAAAAAAAGCCCGCTTGAAAGCGGGCTTGGATTGAAGTGCGTTGAGGATCAGGCCAGCAACGGCACGATCAGCAGCGCCACGATGTTGATGATCTTGATCAGCGGGTTGACCGCAGGGCCTGCCGTGTCCTTGTACGGGTCGCCCACGGTGTCACCAGTCACGGCAGCCTTGTGCGCTTCGCTGCC
>CAMLOF010000185.1 GCA_946481585.1 uncultured Macromonas sp.
TGTTGCTTGCGGCGGGGCTCATGGCGCTGCGCATGGCGGTCACGGCTTCGGCGGGCGCCTGGCTGTGGGTGCTTTTCCTGGCGCAGGCAGTGCATGCCATTACCTTTGCGGCTCACCATTCGGTGTGTATCGCTCTGCTCAGCGAACACTTCCCCGACCGCCTGCGCGCCCGCGGGCAGGCGCTCTATGCCATGCTGGGCTACGGTCTGTCGGGTGTGTGTGGCGGCACGCTGGGGGGCTGGGTCAGCAGCCAATGGGGGCTGCACGCGGTGTTCTGGCTGTCGGCGGCGTCTGCCGGGCTGGCCATGGTGGCCGCCATGTTCATGATCAGGTCGATGGCACCGGCCAGAACCGCCGCAGGGGGTTGAACCCGGTTACCAGCGCTGTGGCCAGCAGCACGAACGCGCCACCAGCGTAGATGCCTGAACTCAGCGCTTCGCCCAGGAACAGGTGCCCCCACGTCACGCCAAACAGCGGGATCAGAAACGCCGGGGTCATGGCGGCCACAGGTGCCACGTGGCTCAGTATGCGCAGGTGTACCCAGTACGCCAGCCCCGAGGTAACCACGCCCAGCATCAGCACCGCACCCACGGCGGGCAGGGTGAACTGGGCATTGGGCCATTGCCACACGGCGGCGGGCAGCATGAACAGCGTGGCCCCCAGGTGGATGCTTGCGGAAATGGCCAGCGGCTGCATGCGCTTGGTAGCGCGTTTCATCATCGGGGTAGCCACGCCGTAACAGCCTGCCCCGGCAATGGCAGACATTGCGGCCAGCAGCACCGGCCAGGTGGGCTCCACGGGGCCGAGCTGCACGATCAGCCCCACACCCGTGAACCCGGCAGCGCAACCCAGCAACTTGCGCCAGGTCAGCGTGTCTTCCTTCAGCCAGGCTGAAGACAGCGTGCCGAACAGAACAGCCGTGGAGTTGAGCAGAGCGATATAACCCGCGGGCAGCCGCAGCGCGGCGTATGAAAAGAACAGAAAGGGCAGGGCCGCCGTCAGCACGCCCAGGCCGATCACCTCTTTCCAGTGGGCACGGGGCCAGCGGTGGCGCAAGAACAGCATGACCAGCGCCAGCGTGCAGGTGGCCAGCGCCAGGCGCAACGTGGCAAGCACCACGGGGCCCAGCGCTGGGCTGGCCACGCGCAGCAGCACGAAAGAAGTACCCCACAGGGCCGACAAGCCCAGCAGTTGCAGAATATGGCGGGTGTTCACCGCCCCATTGTGGGGCATGCGGCCGCAGGCTGCCGCTCAGCCACGTCACGTGCGCGATAGGCCGCGACGCTCAAGGGAGCCGTTCAGGCCTTGCCGCCGTACTTGCGCACCAGGCCGCCCAGGGCAATCAGGTAGCCGTCCACCCCAAAGCCGATGACGATGCCAGAAGCCGCCGGGGACACCCACGAGTGGTGGCGGAAGGACTCGCGCGCGTGCACGTTCGAGATGTGGCATTCGATCACGGGCAGGCCGTCCACACCCTTGATGGCGTCGTGCAACGCGATGGAGGTGTGGGTGAAAGCGCCCGGGTTGAACACGCAACCCAGGGCTTCGCCGCTCTTGTAAAGGCGGCCGTACTCGTGGATCTTGTCCAGCAGGGCGCCTTCCCAGTTGCTCTGGAAGCATTCCACCGCGTAGCCCAGGCGTTCGCCTTCGGCGCGGCACATGGCTTCCACGTCGGCCAGGGTGGTGCTGCCGTACTGTTCGGGTTCGCGTGTGCCCAGCAGGTTCAGGTTGGGGCCGTTGAGGATCAGGATCTTTTTCATCGGTAGAAGCAGTTTGTGTTTATGTGCCCACCAGGGCATCAAGAAGGGCGGGAGGCACGCCAGCCTTGCGCCAGTGCGCCCAGGGCAATGCCCAGCAGCGCCCAAAGCAGCGTCCAGTTGCCGGTGCCCAGGCCTGCAATGGCCGGGCCAGGGCAAACCCCGCACAGCCCCCAGCCTACACCGAAAATGGCCGCGCCCTGCAGCGTGTCGCGGTTCCATGTGCTCACGTGGTGATGAAAATAGCCGCCCAGCAAGGGCTGCCCCATCAGGCGCGGTGCAAGTTTGTAGGCCACCAGCGTCACGGCCACCGCGCCGCCCATCACCAGCATCAGGCCAAAGTCCTGAAAGCGCAGAAAGCTCAGCACCACCTCGGGTTGCACCATGGTGGAAAGTGCCAGCCCAAAGCCGAAGAGCACACCGGCTACCAACGTTGCAAGCATGTTCATGGCAGCCACCTTGCCACCACATTGGCTGTTATGAAGGCCGTGCCCATGAACGTGAGCACCGCCAGCAGCGAAGGCCATTGCAGCGAACCCAGCCCGCAAATGCCGTGGCCGGACGTACAACCATTGCCCAGGCGGGCGCCGTAGCCCACCAGAAATCCCCCGGCCAGCAGTTGCCAGATGGGAACGTTGGTGGAAAGGGCCACGCCATTACCCAGCCAAAGCCACCACAGCAGGGCGCCCAGCACCAGGCCCAGCGCATACACCAGCCGCCAGGCGCGCGAGTCCAGGTAGCGTGGTTGTTGGAAGTATTTGAGCCGCAACACGTACGACCACGTGGACGAGAACACCGAACTCATGCCACCCACCAGCCCGGTGGAAACAAACAGCCAGGCTACGCCAGCACCTATGAGCAGACCACCCAGCAGGTAGTGCTGCCAACCCAGGGGAAACAGGGAGGGGAGTACAGGTTCCATGACCCGGATTATCCCCTCCCGGGTATCTGCATCAAGGTGTCAGGGTCTCGGGCAGGTCGAGTTCCACGTCCGACAGCGGGCGGGCAACGCATGGCAGCACGTAGCCTTCGGCCTTTTCCTCGGGCAGCAGGCCCGGCCAGTCAATGGTGTGCGCCACCGCGCCATGCGCAACCCTGCAGATGCAGGTGCGGCACGTGCCGTTGCGGCAGGAGTTGGGCAAACGCAAGCCCGCCAGCAGCGCGGCTTCCAAGATGGTCAAGCCCTCATCCACCGGGAAGGCGCTGCCCGACGCGCCCAGCCGCACCGTGTGCGTGGTCATGGGCAACCTAGCTGGTCCGCCAGGTCCAGAAAGTTGCGCGCGTGCCAAGTGTTGGCCGGGTCGGGCGACACGTCCTTGGGCTGGCCAGCGCCAAACTCCAGCGGGCGCTCAATGTAAGCCGTTTGCAGGCCGCAGGCGCGGGCAGCGGCCAGGTCGTCCTGATGGGCGGCCACCAGCATCACTTGGCTTGGTTCCAGGTCAAACACGCGGGCCACGCCCAGGTAGGTAGCCGGGTCGGGTTTGTAGGCGCGGAACACCTCGGCAGAAAGCACGCAGTCCCAAGGCAGGCCAGCGCGTTTGGCCATGTTGGTAAGCAGCCCAATGTTGCCGTTGGACAAGCTGGTGATGGTGAAGCGGCGCTTCAGCCGGGTCAGCCCTTGCACCACATCGGGCCACGGGTCCAGGCGGTGCCAGGCTTTGTTCAGGTGGCGGCGTTCTGCTTCGCTCAGGTCTTGCAGACCAAAGCGCGGCAGGATGTCATCCAGGATCATGCGGTGCAGATCGTCGATCAGCGTCCAGCCCAGTTCACCGCTGCGCACCCGCTGCATGGCAGGCTGGTAGCCCGCGCGCCAAGCCAGGGCAAAGGCGTTACCGTCCACCCCTGGGCGCAGCGCCTGCACTTCACGTGCAATGCCGCCGTGCCAGTCCACGACCGTGCCAAACATGTCAAAAGCCAATACCTGGGTGAGTGGGGGGCGGGCGCTCATGGGCGCATTATCGGTCCAGGCTTTTGCGTGCTCAGGAAGGAATCTCTGGCTCTACTAGCAGGGCCAGCAGTTGCAGGGAGTCCTGCCAGCCCAGGTAGCACCCGTCGGTCGGAATCATGGCGGGAATGCCTTGCTGCACTGCCGTCAATTCTGTACCCACCGACACCGCCCGCAGCATGACCGTGGTGCGCATTTCGCCGGGCAGGTTGGGGTCGTCGAAACGGTCGGTGTTGACGATGCGTTCGTTGGGCACCAGTTCCAGGTATTCGCCGCCAAAAACGTGCACCTGCCCGTTCGTGAGGTTGGTGAACTGCATGCGGTATGTGCCGCCCACGCGGGCGTCCATGTGCAGCACGCGCCCGGTAAAGCCGTGCGGGGGCAGCCACTTGGCCATGGCGTCCGGGTCCAGAAAGGCGCGGTACACGCGCTCGGGCGGGGCGCGCAGCACCCGGTGCAGGGTAACGGTGCCGGTGGACATGGCGGGGGCTCCTTTCCAAAGAATGAAGCGCGATCATGCGCCCGGCCTGCGCCCGATGTCCAGCGGCGTTTCAGTTCTTTACCAGCTGCACGCCGTAGGTGGCTGTGCCCTGGGCCCAGGCCAGCAGGCGGTCGATGTTGGGGTGCTTGCCGGGGTTGGCTCGGGCGTCGGCCAAGTGTTCGCCGTACCACTCCAGGCCTTCGGCAGCGGCGGCGGGGGTGATGGCTCCACCCTGTTTGGCAGCCAGCGCGTGGTACACGGCGAGTGAACCGGCCTGGCCGGGCTTGTTTTCAATGGTGGCCAGCACCTGGCCGTTGGCGTCCAGCAGTTGCAGGGCGGCCAGGTGGCTGACGGAGGGGAGTTGCTTGAGTCGGTCTGCGAAGTTCATGGGCGCGATCATGACACGGGCTGCGCAGCGTCCGACACCCACTGCGCCCAATGGTCTATACATGCCTTCAACTTTGGTAAACGGTGGCGTTCCGGCAGCATCACCGCGTAAATGGGGATGCGGCTGTTGTCAAACCAGTCCTCCAGCAGGGGCACCAGTTCGCCGCTCTGCAGGTGGTGGCGGGTGAGCAGGTCGTTCAGGCGGGCAATGCCCGCGCCTTGCAGCGCCAATGCCAGGGTGAGGGCAGAGTTGTCGCTGCGGGTGTGGCCTTTGGCCAGATAGACGCTGCCTTCGGCCTGCCCCAGTTTGGCAGCCATGCCCGCAGCCCAGGGCCAGCGGTTGAGGGCAGGGCTGGCGCTGCTGGTAATGAGCCGGTGCTGGGCCAGATCGTCTGGGTGCTTGGGCGTACCAAAGCGCCGCAAGTAGGCTGGGGCAGCGCACAAGCGTCGGCCGTGCTCGGCAATCCGCCGCGCGATCAGGTTGTCACCCACGGGCCAGCCGGTGCGTATGGCAATGTCTATGCCGTCGCGCGCCATGTCATGCATGCGGTCGTCGGCCAGTATGTCAATTTGCAGTTGGGGGTAGGCCTCGTGCAGGGAAGGCAGGCTGGGCGCAATCATGGTTTCGGCCAGCACCGGGCTTACCGCCAGCCGCACCCAGCCGCTGGGCCCGCCGCGCTTGATGCGCATTGCCGCAGCCAGTTCGTCGCGCGTGTCCACCAGCCTGCGGGCGTGCGCTGCGAAGGTGTCGCCTTCGTCCGTCAGGCTCAAGCCGTGCGTGGTGCGGTGCATCAGCCGCACACCGCAGCGCGCCTCCAGCCGTGCAATGGCCCGCGACACCTGGCTCACCGGCGCATTGCGTTCCCGCGCCGCTGCCGAGAGCGAGCCCAGTTCCGCCACCCGAAGAAAAAGTGCTGCATCGTCCAAGTCCAGATTCATCACACACCTTGTTTTGCAAATAGTGCAATACAGATTGTCGTTCAAAGCTGTTTCGGTGTGTTGGTGTTGCTTCTAGAGTTCAAACATCAACCACACCCCAGGAGCAGGCCATGCGTACATTCCCCGACACAGCAGCCCCCGACCCGCACGACTACGCCACCGCCCGGCGCCGGGCCGAACAGGAGCGCAGCGAAGCCATCGACGACTTCTGGCGCGGCGCCGATGCCGCATGGGCGCGGGTGCAGCTGACGGCTGCCCAGCGCGCGGCGCGCAGCCACCAACGCTTGCAGGCCCGCCTGGCGCGGCGCGCCGTGGCTTGAGGGAGCACAGCCATGCCACTCGTCACCCTGACCTTGCGCGAACCCCAAGCCCCCGCGTTCAAAACCGCGGTGCTGGACGCCATACACGACGCCCTGGTGCAGAGCGGCGTGCCGCAGGCAGACCGCTTTCAGCGCGTCATCACCCTGGCGGCTGAGGACGCCCGCATCGACCCCACCTTTCCCGATCTGGCGCGCCCGCGCACCAGCGGCTCATTGCTGATTGAGATCCTCTGGTCCGTAGGGCGCAGTGTGCGCGTGAAGCGCGCCTTGCTGGCCGAC
>CAMLOF010000186.1 GCA_946481585.1 uncultured Macromonas sp.
CTGCAGCGCATGAACCTGGCCGAAATCCGCCAGCACACGGTGCGTGGGCAGTACATCGAAGGGGCGGTCACGGGCGAGTCGGTGCCCGGCTACCTGGAAGAAGAAAACGTTCCGCCGGAAAGCCAGACGGAAACCTTTGTGGCGCTGCGCACGCAGGTCAACAACGCGCGTTGGGCAGGTGTTCCCTTCTTCCTGCGAACCGGCAAGCGCATGCAGACGCGCCGCTCGCAAATCATCATCGACTTTGCCCAGCCGCCGTTCTCCATCTTCGCCGGGCAATCCAACTCGTCTGACATGTCGCAGCCCAACCGGCTCATCATCACGCTGCAGCCCGAAGAGTCCATCCAGCTGCAGATGATGGCCAAGCAGCCTGGCTCGGGCATGAACATGAAACCCGTGTTCCTGAACCTGGACCTGGAGTCCGCGCTGGCGGGACGCCGCGCCGAGGCCTACGAGCGCCTGCTGGTGGACGTGGTGAAGGGGCGGCTGACGCACTTCATGCGCCGCGACGAACTGGAAGCTGCGTGGAAGTGGGCAGACCCCATCCTGGAAGGCTGGAAGCAGCTGGGTGACCGGCCGCGCCCATACGTGGCCGGTACCTGGGGGCCTGCGGCTTCGTCTGCGCTGATGGCGCGCGAAGGCGGCACCTGGTTCGAGGAGTCGTGATGACCGCCGTGCCACCTGCCTGCGCCGTTGACGAGCGCCGTTTTGCCACGGCCCAAGCCCAGGCAGAAGCGCTTGCCGATGCCGTTGCCAGCCAACTGCGCGAAGCGGTGGCGCAACGTGGTGTGGCCAGCCTGGCCGTGTCTGGCGGACGTTCACCGATCGCCTTTTTTGAGCACCTGCGCGTGCAGCCCTTGCCTTGGGAACAAGTGACCGTGACCCTGGTGGACGAGCGCTGTGTGGCCGGTTCCCATGCCGACAGCAACGCCCGCCTGGTGCGCGAACACCTGCTGCAGGACCGTGCTGCCGACGCCACCTTCATTGACTGGCTTGAAGGCGTTGACGAGCCCGAGAGCCTGACGCCTTCCGCGCTGGTGGACGAAGCGCGGGCCCGCCTGCAAGGTCTGCCCTGGCCGCTCGACGTGGCGGTGCTGGGCATGGGCGAGGACGGCCACACGGCGTCCTGGTTCCCGGACAGCCCGGGCCTGGCCGTTGCGCTCGCTGTCAGCGAACCAGTCACCTGGGTGCGTCCCGCACAGGCGCCACACCTGCGCCTCACCCTCACGCTCAACGCCATGCTGGCCTGCCGCCAGCGCCACCTGTCCATTGCCGGGCAGGTCAAACAACAGGTGTTTGCCGCCGCCCGCCAGGGCGTGGCCACCGACAAACCCATCCACACCCTGCTGGCGCGCGCTGCTTCGCTGCAGGCGTGGATTTCCGATTGAGGCCGATGCCATGACTTCTACCGCACACCCCCCCATTTCCGATGTGTTGCGCCGGGTGACCGAGCGCATCGTCGAGCGCAGCCGCGAGACCCGCGCCACCTACCTGCGCACCACGGCCGCCGCGCGCAAGCCCGGCCCCTACCGCGCAGGCATGGGCTGTGCCAACGCCGCACACGCCTTTGCCGCCATGCCCGCCAGCGACAAGCTGATGCTGCGCGAAGAGCGCCAGCCCAACATCGGCATCGTCAACGCCTACAACGACATGCTCTCGGCCCACCAGCCCTACGAGCACTACCCACAGAAGCTGCGCGACGCCGCACGAGCGCTGGGCGCCACGGCCCAGGTGGCCGCCGGTGTGCCCGCCATGTGCGACGGCGTCACCCAAGGCTACGAGGGCATGGAGATGTCGCTGTTCTCGCGTGACGTCATCGCCATGGCAACGGCGGTGGGCTTGTCGCACAACGTGTTTGACGGCGCCTTGCTGCTGGGCATCTGCGACAAGATCGTCCCGGGCTTGCTGATCGGCGCACTGCAATTCGGCCATCTGCCCGTGGTGTTCGTGCCGTCCGGCCCCATGACCTCGGGCCTGTCGAACGACGAAAAAGCCAAGGTGCGCCAACTCTACGCCCAGGGCAAGGTGGACCGCGCCGCGCTGCTGGCGGCCGAAGAGGCGGCCTACCACGGTGCTGGAACTTGCACCTTCTACGGCACCGCCAACTCCAACCAGATGCTGCTGGAGGTGATGGGCCTTCAACTGCCGGGCTCTTCCTTCGTCAACCCGGGCACGCCGCTGCGCGATGCGCTCACACAGCATGCCGTGGAGCGGGTGCTGCGCCTGCGCGAAGGCGCTGATGCCGCTTCCATCGCCGACATCGTGGACGAGAAAGCGATCGTCAACGGTATCGTCGGTCTGCTGGCCACGGGCGGCTCCACCAACCACACCATCCACCTGGTCGCCATCGCACGGGCGGCAGGCATCCTCATCGATTGGGACGACTTCTCGGAACTGTCCGACGCCGTGCCGCTGCTGGCGCGCGTGTACCCCAACGGCAAGGCCGACGTGAACCACTTCCACGCAGCGGGCGGCATGGGTTTCCTCATCGACCAGCTGCTGAGCGCTGGTCTGCTGCACGGCGACGTGCGCACCATTGCCGGGCCGGGCCTGCAGAACTTTGCGCAGGAACCGTGGCTGGACAACGGCACGCTGGCCTGGCGCGCCGCGCCCGCCGTGTCGGGTGACGAATCGGTGCTGCGCCCGGTCAGCAACCCCTTCAGCCGCGACGGCGGCCTCAAGCGCCTGCAGGGCAACCTGGGGCGTTCGGTGGTCAAGGTCTCGGCCGTCAAGCCCGAGCACCGCCGCGTGCACGCCCCCGCCGTGGTGGTGGAAAGCCAGCAGGCCCTGAGCGACCTGTACAAGCAGGGCGCGCTCAACCGCGACTTCGTGGCTGTGGTGCGCTTCCAGGGGCCGCAGGCCAACGGCATGCCCGAGCTGCACAAGCTCACGCCCATCCTGGGCATTCTGCAAGATCAGGGCTTCAAAGTGGCGCTGGTCACCGACGGGCGCATGTCTGGCGCTTCGGGCAAGGTGCCCGCAGCCATCCACGTCAGCCCCGAGGCCCTTCAGGGCGGCAACATCGCCAAGGTGCGCGACGGCGACATGGTCCTGCTCGATTGCGAGGCCGGGGTGCTGCAGCTCGAAGTGTCCGACGAGGAACTGGCCAGCCGCAGCGCATCGCAACCCGACCTGTCGGGCAACGAGCACGGCATGGGCCGCGAACTGTTCGCCCTGTTCCGCCGCAACGCAGGCCTGGCCGAGCGTGGCGGCTCGCCCCTCTTTGGCAACCATTGATATCCTCTTTGCCCACATCATGAGTCACACCGCATCCTCATCCCTTCCCGCCAGCCTGCCGGTCTTCCGTTCGCGCGTCGTGCCCGTGGTCGTCGTCAGCGACCCGGCCCAGGCGGTTCCCATGGCCCAGGCCCTGCTGGCCGGTGGCGTGGACGTCATCGAAATCACCCTGCGCTCCGACGCTGCGCTGGCCGCCATCGAGGCCGTGGCCCGCCAGGTGCCCGACATGGTCGTGGGTGCAGGCACGGTCACCCGCGCCGACGAAGTGAACCGCGTGCGCGATGCCGGTGCCCGCTTTGCGCTGTCGCCCGGCTACACACCCGCGCTGCTGCAGCGCGTGAAGGAAGTGGGCCTGCCCTTCATTCCCGGCGTGGGTTCGCCCAGCGAGGCCATGGCCGCCCGTGACGAAGGTTTCACGTTGATGAAATGCTTCCCCGCCGCGCAACTGGGCGGCGTGGAGGTGCTCAAGGCCTGGGGCGGCCCACTGCCCGATCTGCGCTTCTGCCCCACTGGCGGTGTGACGCCCGCCAACCTGGGCCAGTTCCTGGCCTTGCCCAACGTGCCCATGGCCGGGGGCTCCTGGCTCACGCCCGCCGCGCTGGTGAAGGCGGGCGACTGGGCGGGCATCACCCGCCTGGCTGCCGAAGCCATGGCGCTGGCCGCCGCCGTTTGACCGCATAACGCTTTTCTGCAAACCATCATGTCCACTTTCACGCCCCCGCAGCAGCGCGCCAGTTGGCAACGTCTGCAAGCGCTCGCGCAGCAACCTCAACCCCACCTGCGCGAATTGCTAGCCGCCGGTGAGGACGCACGCTACGCAAGTCTGCAAGTCGAGGCCGCAGGTCTGCGCATGGATGCCAGCCGCCAGCCGATCACCCCCGAAGTGCTGCAGGCCCTGCTGGCCCTGGCCGAAGAGAGTGGCGTGATGGCTTACGCCGATGCGCAACGTAAAGGCGAACACATCAACGCCACCGAAGACCGTGCCGTGCTGCACGTGGCATTGCGTGGCTGCCAGATGGCCAACCCGCCCTGGGGCGAAGCCGTGTCGAAAGACGTGTGCGCCGAGCTGGATCGCTTCCTCGACGCTGCCGAGCGCATCCGTGACGGGCGCTGGCGCGGTGCCACGGGGCGTCGCATCACCAACGTCATCAACATCGGTATCGGCGGCTCCGACCTGGGGCCGCGCATGGCGGTGCAGGCGCTCGACGCCTACGCCGACCAGGACGTGCGTGTGCACTTCATCTCCAACCCCGACGCCTGGGCCCTGCACGGCACGTTGCGCTGGCTCAAGCCCGAGCAGACGCTCTTCATCGTGCAGAGCAAGACCTTCACCACGCAAGAGACCATGACCCTGGCCGCGTCGGTGAAGCGCTGGCTGGCCGACCATGGCCTGGTCACGCCCGAGCAGCAGGCGCCGCACCTGATCGCGGTGACGGCGTCGCCTGCCATCTCGGCTGCGCAGGGCTACCTGCCGGAAAACACCTTTGGCTTCTGGGACTGGGTGGGCGGCCGCTACTCCGTGTGGTCGGCCATCGGTCTGCCGCTGGCCATTGCGATCGGCGCCGAGCACTTCCGTGCCTTCCTGGCTGGCGGCCACGAGATGGACCAGCATTTCTGGACCGCTCCGCCCGAGAAGAACATGCCCCTGCTGATGGCGCTGTTGGGCGTGTGGAACCGCAATTTCCTCGACTGCCCTACGCACCTCATTGCCTCCTACGCCAGCCGCCTGTTCCACTTCGCCCGCTTCCTGCAGCAGCTCGACATGGAGTCCAACGGCAAGTCCACCCACGTGGATGGCAGCGCCGTGTCGGTGGGCACCGGGCCCATCGTCTGGGGCGGTCTGGGCATCGAAGGGCAGCACGCCTATTTCCAGCTGCTGCACCAGGGCCAGCACCGAGTGCCGGTGGACTTCATTGGCGTGGAAACCGAAGACACCCCGCTGCCGCTGGCCGCTGAACACCACCGCGTGGCATTGCTCAACCTGCGCGCGCAGGCGCAGGCCCTGGCGCTGGGGCGCGACGAGCCCGCCACCGTGGCCGAGTTGCGCGCCAACGGTCTGAGCGAAGAACGCATCAACGAACTGCTGCCTCACCGCACCTTCCGCGGTAATGTACCCAGCACCACCTTCTGGCTGCGCGAACTCAACCCCCGCACCCTGGGTGCCATGGTGGCGCTGTACGAACACAAGGTGTTCTGCCAGGCCGCGCTGTGGGGCATCCACGCCTACGACCAGTGGGGCGTGGAGCTGGGCAAGACCATGGCCAAGGCCATGGAGGCGGCCGCCTGAATCCCGGCATACGGGACAATGTTTTTTTCATCAACCCTCCCTTAGCCCTCGCCATGCCACGACGCCTCGCCGCCGCGCCCGACAAGGACCAGCCCCTCATCAACGACATCCGCCTGCTCGGCCGCCTGCTGGGCGATGTCATTCGCGAACACGAGGGCGTGGCGATTTACGAGCTGATCGAGCAGATCCGCCAACTCTCGGTGGCCTACCGCCGTCAGGCAGACCACGCCGCCGACCGCCAGCTCAAGAAGCTGCTCAAGGGGCTGACCGACGACCAGGCGGTCAGCGTCATCCGCGCGTTCACCTACTTCAGTCACCTGGCCAACCTGGCCGAGGACCGGCACCACATCCGCCGCCGCGAAGTGCACGAGCGCGCAGGCAGCGTGCAGGAAGGCAGCCTGGCCCATACCTGGGAGCGCATGCACCGCGCGGGCGTGCCCGCCGAGCGCATCGCCGAGACCCTGGCGCACGGCCACGTGTCTCCGGTACTCACGGCCCACCCCACCGAAGTGCAGCGCAAGAGCATCCTCGACGCCG
>CAMLOF010000187.1 GCA_946481585.1 uncultured Macromonas sp.
AGCCAACGCTCAGAGCATAGGCCGCATACTGCGCGCCGTCTCCTGCAGCACCGGCAACACGCGCTTGATGGCCGCCTCGCTGCTCTCGTTGTTCATCGGCATCGTGATGCTCAGCGCCCCCACCAGGCTGTCGTTGTGGTCGTACAGCGGCACGGCAATGCCTCGGTAATTCATCTCCAGCTGCTGCTCCGAGATATACCAGCCCTGCGCCCGCGCCTGCTCCAGACACAGCCGCAACTGTGCTTTGTCCATCACCGTGTGCGATGTGTAGGGCCGCAGCGTCTGCGCAGCCAGCCAGTCGTCCCAAACTGCAGGGCCCATCATTGCGATGATGACGATGCCAGCCGCCGTCACATGCGCCTGCACCCGCGAACCCAGCATGTAACCCGTGTTCATGTGCCGGTGCGTGCCGCTGCGCGCAACGTACACCACATCGTCCTGGTCCAGCACCGCCACATAGGCCGTTTCGCCCGTGCCCGCCGTGACCCGCTGCAGATACGGGTACACCGCGCGCGGCAGCCGGGCGGACTCCAGATACGCCTGGCCCAGCCGCAGGATGCGCGGCGTCAGCCAGAACAGCTTGCCGTCGGTGCCCACGTAGCCCAGGTGCGCCAGCGTCAGCAGGTGGCGCCGCGCGGCGGTGCGCGTCAGGCCGCAGCGCTGCGCCGCCTGGCTCGCGGTCATGCGCGAATGCTCGGCGTCGAAAGCCTCAATCACCGAGAGGCCTTTCTCCAGGCCAGCGATCCAGTCGCGGCGCTCCAGGTTGACGGGGGAAGGTAGCATGTGAGTCGAGCGAAAACCCTGATAACGTTCGTCAATCGAACCCTTGCGCATGATTATCGTACGATGTGCGGTGGGCGTGGCGAGCCTTCAACGGGGCTGCGACGTACATTCGGTGGACGATGGAGCAACCACATGAGTGATTTTCTGACCAGGCCGCTCGACGGCCGCGAACCCCTGCAGGCATCGTTCAGCGACGCCGCCAACCCGGTCGGCCTCGATGGCATCGAGTTCATCGAGTACGCCACCAACAAGCCCCAGGCCTTGGGCCAGGTGCTGGAGATGATGGGCTTCAGGCCCGTGGCGCGCCACCGCTCGCGCGAGGTGCTGCTGTACCGCCAGGGGCATTTGAATGTGGTGGTCAACGCCCACCCGGCCGAAGCCCACGCTGGCGGCCATGCGGGTGATGTGCCCCGCCTGTCGGCCATTGCCCTGCGCGTGCGCGACGCCCGTGCCGCCTACCACTACGTGCTGGAGCGCGGTGCCTGGGAGGTGCCCACCCACGCCGAGGTGATGGAGCTCAACATCCCCGCCATCCATGGCGCGGGCGGCAGCCGCATCTACTTCGTGGACCGGTACAAGGAATTCTCCATCTACGGTGTGGACTTCGTGCCCATTCCGTCCGTGGACCAGAACCCGCCTGCCACCGCAGGTATCCACTTCTTCGGCGTGGTGCAGTACATCGGGCCCGAGCGCAGCTACGACTGGATCGAGTTCTACACCGAGCTGTTCGGCGCGCGCCTCATCCCCGACGAAGAGCGCTTCGGCATCATGCCCAAGGGCAAGCTGATGGAGCTGCCTGCGCTCACGCCCGGCAACGAATTCATGCTGCAACTCATCGAGCCCGAGCCCAACGTGCTCGACGCCGACGAGCGACTGCAACGCATTGGCCTGGGCGTGCCGGACGTGCTCGAAGCTGTCAAGGACCTGCGCACGCTGGGCGTGGAGTTTGTGGAAACGCAGGCAGCGCACACCGAGCAGCGGGGCGCCATCACCAAGACCTACCTGGGTTCGGTGGTGTTCGAGCTGGTGCACAGCGAAAAGGCCTGAGCGATGGAAGCGCAACGCAGAACGGCGCAGGCCATCGGCTCCTTCGGCATGGACACCATCACGCTGGCGGGCCCTCTGGAGGCCAAGCTGGCGGCCATGAAGGACGCGGGCTTCTCGCAGGTCATGCTCAAGGCCAACGACATCGTCGGCCACCCGGGTGGCGTGAAGGCCGCCGTGCAGGCGGTGCGCGACAGCGGGCTGCGCGGCACGGGCTTTCAGGTGCTGCGCGACTTTGAAGGCCTCAGCGGCCACCTGCACCACTACAAGGTGGACATTGCCAAGTCCATGCTGGAGATGTGCGCCGCACTGGAATGCAAGGTGCTGCTGGTGTGTTCGTCCACCTCGGCGCACGCCAGCCAGGACCTCGATCACATCGCGCGCGATCTGCGCAAGCTGGCCATGCTGGCCATTCCCTACGGCATCAAGATCGCCTACGAGGCGCTGTCCTGGGGGCGTACCGTCAACGAGTTCACCACCGCGTGGGACGTGGTGTGCCGGGCCGACTGCCCCAACCTGGGCATGGGCATCGACTCGTTCCACATCTTTGCCGCCAAGACGCCGCTGGAAGAGATCGACTACCTTGACCCGTCAAAGATCTTCCTGGTGCAGCTGGCCGACTTCATGTGGCAGGAAACCAAGACCTTTGAAGAGCGCATGACCACCGCGCGCACCTTCCGCGTGTTCCCGGGCGAAGGGGTGCACAGCGAGCAACTGGTGGACCTGGTCTTGAAGCTCGACGCATTGGGCTACGCGGGCGACTACAGTTTCGAGGTCTTCAACGACGACTACGTGCAGATGCCCTTGCCCTTCGTGGCCGAGCGTGCGCGCAAGTCGGCGCTTTGGCTGGCCGAGGACGTGTTGCAGACGTCTGTGCCGCTGCCCAACCAGATGCGCTTGAAGGGTTCGCGCTGAACGGAGCGCAGCGCAGGGCGTTATGACTCAGAGGCTGAGAGCATCCCAGGCCCCTGTCGGCATCCGGCGTTCGCGGAGAAACGGGGGGCGGGCCGTGTTTCACTCCATGTATGTGGGCAGCCAAGGCGTGTGCGCCCAGGCGCTGGCGCTTCAACGAGGTGGCCGGTGCTGCGCCCCGGCTGCTCTGCGATGCTCGATGCCGTGGCCACGCGGCAGAAACTCCCTACACGTTTCTGGCGAAACGTTCCGGTCGAACATCTGCCGCAAGCCAGTTACGAAGCGCGCTGCGCGCGCAGGCCACGGCCTCTGCGCTTCTCGACACCTCGTGAGGCGCGCCAGCGCCTGGGCGCGCACGCCTTGGCAGAAGCAGGGTTGGCACGCCACTAGTGGCGCTTGGTCACCAATGGCGTGACCCTGGCACCGTTGGTGCGCCACTGTGCTGGCTGGCTGCGGCAGGCCTGACTCTGCGGGAGCGATTTCTGTGGCGGCTGTGGCCACCTGTCTGGGGCCGGGCGCGCGCAGCGCGCTTCGTCAACAGTCTTGCGGCGGCTGTTTGAACGGAGCGCTGCAAGCGCGCAGTGAGTTCCGCCGCACCGGCCCCAGACAGGTGGACGCAGCGGAGTCGGCGCCTTGGCGCCGACCGCCACAGTATGAGCCCCCGCAGAGTCAGGCCTGTTGCAGCTGGCGAGGTCCATGAAATGAGAACATCCCAGTCCCCTGTCGGCATCCGGCGTTCGCGGAGAAACGGATTCTGTTTCTCATGAGTTTTTTGGGCGTGGTGAGCGGGCATGAGCAAAAGACTCTCAGCCTCTTAGCCCTGCTTCACCCGCACACCCAGGCCGCCACACAGCGCTATGAGCGCAATGCCGATGACCGTCCAGCGGTCGGGCGTGTGCCCGAACACCAGCCAACCCGCCAGCGTGGCAAACGCGATCTGCGTGTACATGTAGGGCGTGAGCCGCGAAGCAGGCGCCTGGTGGTAGGCCTGGATGAGCAGGTAGTGGCCCAGCGAGCCAAAGAAGCCCAGCAGCGCGGCCAGGGCCCACAGCGTCCAGTCGGTCATGGGGGCCCAGCCCCAGGGAAGCACCGCCGTGCAACCCGCCAGGCCGATGACGCCTGTGTAGAAATGCATGGCGCCCGGATCTTCGGTGCGCACCATGCGGCTGGTCATGATCTGGTAGGCCGCGTTGATCAGCACCAGTACCAGGGGCAGCAGCAATTCGCCCCGAAAGTCGCTGCCCTTGGGCCGGATGACGATCAGCGCGCCGATCAGACCGCCTGCCACCAGCACCCAGGTCAAAGGGGAAATGCGCTCGCGCAGCATGAGCGCGGCCAGCAGCGTCACCACCAGGGGAATGAGCATCATGATGGCGGTGAATTCACCCACCGGCACGTGCTGCAGCGTGATGAAGGCCACCGCGCTGGATGTGAGCATGAGCAGCCCGCGCGCCAGTTGCCAGCCCGGCGCATGCATGCGCAAAAGCTGGCGGCCCTGCTGGGGCCAGAGCAGCGCCGTGGTCATCACCGTCTGGGTGACGTAGCGCATCCACACCGCCATGATCACCGGCACCAGCGGCCCGACGTATTGCGACGTGGTGTCGAGCAGGGCAAAACACAGCGTGGCGCAAACCACGAGGGTGATGCCCCGGACGGGGTGGGTGTGGGCTGGTGCGGGGGGCAAGAGGTCAGTAGCTCAGGCGTGCGACCGACCGCAGCACATCTGCGGACGTGGTCGGAAACCCGAAGTATTCCAGATAAGCGGGAATTTGTTCGAACAGCATGTCAGAACCCACTTGAACCCTGCAACCTCTGGCCTGCGCTGCGGTGAGGAAGGCGGTCATCTCGGTCTTCATCACCACCTCGCCCACGAAGGTGCTGGGCGCCAGACGGGAGACGTCCAGCGGCAGTGGGTCGCCTTCGTTCATGCCCATGGGGGTGGCGTTCACCACGAGGTCGAAACCTGCCGGATCGTTGCTGCCGGTGCGCACGTCAATGGCGGGGTACTGGCCCTTGAGCCGTTGGCCCAGCGCTTCGGCAGACGCGGTGTTCACGTCGTAAAGGCTGATGGCCGCGATGCCCGCGCCCGCCAGCGAAGCGGCAATGGCGCAGCCCACGCCGCCGCTGCCCACCACCAGCACGCGCGCACCTTGCAGTTCCAGGCCTTTGCGGCGTACACCGCGCACAAAGCCCTCGCCGTCGAACATGTCGCCCACCAGGCGGCCGTCTTCAGTGCGCTTGACGGCGTTGCAGGCGCCAGCCACCTTGACGGTGGGAGTGACCTCGTCCAGCAGACCCACGGTGGTGACCTTGTGGGGCATGGTGATGAGCGCGCCACGGATGTTGGTCAGGTTGAAGACCGAGCGCAGCAGTTCGGGGTAGGCCTCGGGCTTGCAGCCCATGGGCACCACCACCGCGTTGACCCCGATGGATTCGAAATAGGGGTTGTAGATCATCGGCGACTTGAACGTGTGCGTCGGGTAGCCGATGTGGGCGATGATTTCGGTGTTGCCGTTGATCATGGTCTTGAGTCCGTTGGCGACAGTGCAGAGGAAACGTGCGCAAATGTAGGGCCGAAGCCTGCCCCGCCGCAGTACCTGAGTGGTATGCGGCGTGCGATGATCGATCTGTTTTGTGCGCTGAGTGTGCGGTTATGGGGTTAACCCGAGTGAGGTTCAGCCCCTTTTCCGCACACTGCCGTTACCGCTTACTTGCCGGTTTTCTTGGGGGCCGCAGCGCGAACCTTTTCCAGTTCGGTCTGGAGTTCCTTGACCGTGTCCTGGCCCACGATCACGCCGTAACGCGCCGTCACGGAGCGCAGCTTGTCACGCAGCTTGTCCACTTCGGCGGCCGGGAACTCGGTCACCTGCATGCCGTTCTTCTTCATGTTGTCCAGCGCCACGGCCACCTGGCTGCGGGCCTGCTGGCGCTGGTACTTGGCCGACTCCTTGGCGCCTTCGTCCACGATCTTTTTCTCGGCGGCCGACAGGCTGTCCCAGAACTTCTTGCTGATCAGCACCGACTGCGGGTTGTACTGGTGGTTGCTCAGCACCACGTGCTTCTGCACTTCGTAGAACTTGTTGGCGTTGATGACGGTGACCGGGTTCTCCTGGCCGTCAATGGCCTTCTGCTCCAGCGCGGCATAGACCTCGGGGAAGGGCAGCGGCGTGGGGTTGGCGCCCAGGGCCTTCACCCAGTCCACGTTGATGGGGTTGGGAATCACGCGCAGCTTCAGGCCTTCCAGGTCTTCCACCTTGGTGATGGGGCGCTTGC
>CAMLOF010000188.1 GCA_946481585.1 uncultured Macromonas sp.
CAGCTGCGCACTGATATCCCTGACTTCAGATATCTTCTGATTCATGTCATCGATCAAGCGATCCAGCACATTGACCGGAACTGCCGCATCTGCAGATGCACGCATCAACGCACGCGCGGTGTTTGTCAGCTGTTGAAATTTTATGAATTGACTGCTGACAAGAAAGCTGATGCTTTGTTGTGCTGAATGACGGTCAAGAACCACCTGCATGATGGCATAGATCGACAGCGCGATCATCATCACCGCAGCCAGTGTCCCCATATAGAATCGGGAAACCGATTTTATATGTTGATCAAGTGGAACCCGATCAATTTGACTGGAATGGCCAAGATTCATTTTTCACGAAGACCGTTAATATTAAGCCTGCCAAGCAATATGCATTACTGTCCAAATAGGTATTTGCGGCGTTGATCACCCCGAAGTGGATCAGACTATGCCAGAGGCAGTTGAGACCTGCCATCAGGATAGGATGATTCTTCGTAAGGATTTCCTTACATATCGGATTACCGCTTTGCATCTGGCGGATGTTGAGCGAATCTATTTGTACCCGTGCTGCCTAAAGTGCCTGTGCCCCGGTTTCGTGCAGCTCTCGACCAACGTTTCACGCCGCCTGTGTGTGCGCAGCAGCGGTAGCGAGTACGCCCCTTGGAGTCGCGGCCGATTTGATGAAAAATGCAAACATCACATTCGAACAACGAGGATTCACATGGCCATGCCGGAGGGGAACAGGAGTGGCGGGTATTCGTCCGTCGCTGCCGGCATAGACGGCGCGGCAGTTTCCATTCCAACCACGCTCGGGGCAACGGTCATCGTCTACGGGAGCATAGGGCCGCAGTTTCTGGGGCCGGGCGTGCTGGCGGGTTGCCTGGCCATCGTGCTGATGCACGCGTTGACCGCCGGATCGCGACGCCCGTTGGTGTTTGCGGCGCGCTTCTTCGAAGCTGCTACGCTGGCTGCCATGGTTCAGCAGGTGGGCGCGCTGGCGCCATCCCTTGGCCTTCCCGCCACAGCGGAAACACGGCTGGCCCTTGCGATATCGATGGTGACGCTGGCTGGCGTTGTGGTTGGCCTGCTTTGGCTGGCGCGCGCTGAAAGGTTCGCCCGCTTCATTCCGGCGCCGGTCTACCTGGGCTTCAGCAACAGCATTTCCGTGGCCTTGTTGATCAGCCAGACCAAGGCCCTGCACGAGCAGTCCAGCGGCTTCACGTACTGGCCCGCCGTGCTCATTGCAACAGGTGTGTTCTTTTCGGCGGTGGCCCTGCGGCGCTTCTGGCCACGCTGGCCTGCGGCGGCCGGGGCGTTGACGGCAGGCGGCTTGCTTGCAGCAGCGCTGACCACACAGGGCGCCCACGTACCCATGCTGATGCAAGGTGCCACATGGACGCTGCCGATTGCCCAGGCCCAGATGGCAAACCTCTGGGCGCCTGGCGTGCAGTCCGGCAGTCTGCTTCTGCTGCTGATGCAAAACGGCCTGACCCTGGGCGTTCTGCTCTTTTTGAACACAGTGGTAACGGGCCAGATGCTCGCGCAGAAAGATGATCGCCAGCGATTGCGCATCAAGGACAAGCTGCTGCAGTCCTGCGCGATGACGCTGTCCGGCCTGGCCGGAGCACCGCCCATGTCCGGCTCGCCCAACGTGGCACTGGCGGTTACGCGCAGTTCGCGGTTGAACGCCACCGTGCTGTTCACCGTGGCGGGCGCCACCGCCCTGCTCTACGCCAGCCAGGCACTGGCTTGGGTGCCGTTGTCGGCACTGGTGGGAACCTTCCTGTTTGACGCCTGGCTCATGTGGGACCGCCCATCGGCCCGCAACCTGTTCCAATGGCTGCGGCACCGCAAGGTGTCGGCCCATGCCATGGAGGATCTGGTGGTGATCCTTTGCGTGATGGCGGCTTCGCTGCTCATCAACATGGTGGCGGCGCTCTTCGTGGGACTGGTGCTGGGCTTGCTGCTGCACGCTCACCGCAACACCCGCAAACCGGTGCAGCGGGTGCTCACTGGCAGGCAGCTCAGTTCCAACTGCGCGCGCTCGCGCGGCGAACTGGAACTGCTTGCCCGCCACGCCGACGGCATCCGTGTTTTTGAGCTGGACAGCAACCAGTTCTTTGTTTCGGCAGAACAACTCAACGCCAGCGTGCGCTCGCAACTGGCTGGCAGCGAGGTCGCCATTCTTGACTGGTCGGGCGTGCGCAGCATAGACACCAGCCTGGCGCAAATGGTGCAGCGGCTGGAGGCCCACGCCCGCTCAAACGGCGTAAGGGTGGTTCATGCAGGCACCCAACTGCAAGACGAAACGGTGCACGAAATATTGGCGCAACACCTGGGGGCCGCGCAGTGGGCGCCCGACCTGGACCGCGCTCTGGAGTGGGCCGAGAACCACCTGATCCACACCTACGGCGAGGAACTGCCAAAGGACGAAGAGTCGGCCCTGGAAGCTGCCAGCCTGCTGAGGCAGCTTACACAACCGGAACAAGCGGTCGTGCTACAGCACATGGAGTACGCCGACTTCGCCCCGGGCGAGCCCCTGGTGAGCAAAGGTGACCCGAGCGATTGCATCTTGCTCATCCTGCAAGGCACGGGCAGCGTGATCATGCCGGTAGACGGGCAACAACCCGTGCGGCTGGCGGGGGTGCGCAGCGGCACGCTGGTGGGTGAGGTTGGATTCCTTGACGGTGCCAGCCGCTCAGCCACCGTGGTGGCCGAAACACCCCTGCGCGCAGCTGTGCTCAAGCGCGAGGCGTTCGACCGCCTGGCGCACAATCACCCCCGTATCGTGCAACGGCTGCTCACCAACATGTCGCTGGACCTGGCCTCGCGCCTGCGCAAGGTCAGCGTGCAGGCGGCGGCGCGCAACCACAACGGGTTGCCTGCGCCCGCCACGGGCAGCCCCCGAAGTTCCTGACACCACCTTCCATGACAACACTCCCCGACCAGGCCACGCCCCCCATCCTCACCATCAAGGACAGCGTAGCCACCCTGTGGATCAACCGCCCGGAAAAACGCAACCGCCTGCAACCGGAAGACCTGCGCGAAATCATCGCCCACTGCCAGCGCATTGATGCAGACCCTTCTGTGCGCGTGGTGGTGCTCACCGCCAACACAGCGGGGCAGCCGCGCCCGGTATTTTGTGCGGGTTACGACGTGGGCGGCTTCGAGGGTGAAGGCCAGGACACGCAACTGTTCGAGCAGACCGTGGAAGCCCTGGCCGCCCTGCGCCCGGTGCTGATCGGCGCGCTCAACGGCAGCGTCTATGGCGGCGCCACCGACATGGCACTGGCCTGCGACCTGCGCGTGGGCCTGAGCGGCAGCGAATTCCGCATGCCCGCAGCCGCGCTGGGCCTGCATTACTACCCCAGCGGGCTGCGCCGCTATGTGGCCAACTTCGGCATCAACGCAGCGCGCCGCGCCTTCCTGACGGCGCGCCCCATGCCCGTGGAGGAACTGCTGGACCTGGGCGTGCTGATGGAAGTGGCAGACACCGAGCACTTTCTGCCCACGGTGGCGGCCCTGGTGGCCGACGTGTCCCGGCTGGCACCGTTGGCAGCGCAGGCCACCAAACGCTCGCTCAGCGAGATTGCCAACGGCCTGTACAACGCCGAACAGCTTTACCAGCGGCAGGCCATGACCCTGCAAAGCCAGGACTTTGCCGAGGGGCGCCAAGCCTTTGCCGAGCGCCGCCCGCCGGTATTCCACGGACGCTGACCTTGCGCTTGCCCGATACGGGTTAAATTCGCAGGGTATGAAACGTTCAACGGTATTCACCGCGCTGGCTTTGAGCCTGCTCGGCTTTCTGCAGGGGGCGCAGGCACAAGCCAGCAAACAAGTGCCGCAAGACACCTTGGCCCAGCGCCTGGCGGCCTGCACTTTCTGCCACGGTGACCAGGGCCGCGCAGGTCCAGACGGCTACTACCCCAGGCTGGCGGGCAAACCCGCCGCCTACCTGTACCACCAGTTGCTCAACTTCCAGCAGGGCCGCCGCCAGTACCGGCCGATGACGACGCTGCTGCAGCACCAGGATGGCGCCTACCTGCGCGACATGGCCGAGCACTTTGCCGCGCAGAAAGTGCCCTACCCGGCCCCCATGCCCGCCACGCTAGCCCCTGCGCAAGCAGAGCGCGCCCGCCAGCTGGTGCTGCACGGTGACACCCAACGCCAGATACCCGCCTGCGTGGCTTGCCACGGGACGGCCCTGATGGGCACCCTGCCTGCCACCCCTGGGCTGCTGGGGCTGCCGCGCGACTACCTCAACGCCCAGCTGGGTGCCTGGCGCAACGGCCTGCGCCGCGCCCACGCGCCGGACTGCATGGGCGACATCGCCCGCCGCCTGGCGCCAGAGGACATTGCCACCCTGAGCGCCTGGTTGTCTTCACAACCCGTGCCCACCCTGACCCAGCTGCCGCCCACCGAGATGCCTACCCCCATGCAGTGCGGCAGCGCACATTGAGCCTGCGTCGCGCACACCCGCACAAAATTCACCGAAACATGCCTGCACCTGATTCCTCCCCCAACACCAGACACCTGCGCTGGCTTGGGTGGCTGTTGCCCCTGGCCCTGGCCGTGATGGCCGCCTGGGTCTTCTGGCCCGCACAACCCATTGCCGTGTCTGCACAAGCCACGAGCCAGGCACCAGTTGATGCCGCACTGATCGAACGCGGCCGCTACCTGGCCACGCTCGGCAACTGCCAGGGCTGCCACAGCCTGCCCGGCCAGCGGCCTTACGCTGGTGGCACACCCGTGCCCACCCCCTTCGGCACCGTGTACGGCCCCAACCTCACGCCCAGCGCGCAAGGGCTGGGCGGCTGGTCGGCCAACGACTTCTGGCGCGCGCTGCACTTTGGGCAAGCGCCCGACGGCCGCTGGCTCAGCCCCGCCTTCCCCTACACCAACACCACCCACGTGAGCCGGGAAGACAGCGACGCACTGTTCGCCTACCTGCAAAGCCTGCCGCCAGACGACACCCCCGGCCGCCCCAGCGAGCTGCGCTGGCCCTACAACACGCAGGCCGCCCTGAAGGTATGGCGGGCGCTGTACTTCAAGCCTGCCGAACCACAAGCCAACGCCCAATTGCAAACGGACGAAATCACCCGCGGTCGCTACCTGGTGCAGGGCCTGGGCCATTGCAGCGCCTGCCACGCCCCACGCGACGGCTGGGGTGGCGCACGCGACGCGTTGGCCCTTACAGGCGGCACCCTGGCTTCGGGCTGGTATGCACCTTCGTTGCACGACGTGGCTGAGGCCGGTGTGCAAGACTGGAAGCTTGAAGACGTGGTGCACCTGCTAGGCCAAGGCCGCAGTGGCAACCACGTTGTGTCTGGCCCCATGGCCGAAGTGGTGGCACTGAGCATGCGCCACTGGAAGCCCGAAGACCTGCAGGCCGTGGCCGCTTATTTGACTAAGCTTCCCGCCAAGGCGGGCGTAAAACAAACCCGTACCGAGACAGCTGCGACCAACGCCACACTGGGCGGGCGCCTCTACGAAAAACACTGCGCCAGCTGCCACGGCGAACAGGGCCAGGGCTTCCAACTGGCCAACGGGCAGATGGCCTACCCCGCGCTGGCGGGCAACCGCACCGTGAACATGGCTTCGGCCGCCAACCTGGCACAGATCGTTATGAACGGCGGCTTCGGCCTGGCCACCCCAGACCTGCCGCAACCCTTCGGCATGCCGCCCTTCCTGCTGGAGCTTGACGACACTGCCCTGGCGGCGCTGCTCACGCACCTGCGGACCAACTGGGGAAACCAGGCGCCACCGGTGACCGAACTGGACATCCACCGCCTCAGGGGTGATCATGGACGCTGAACTCTGGGTCATCTGCCTGTGTGCGCAGTGGTGCCACATCTGCCGCGACCTGGCCCCCGGGTTTGCCGAGTTGCCCAATACCCACCCCGGCGTGCGCTGGCACTGGGTCGACATTGAAGACGACGAACATCTTTTGGGCGACCTGGACGTGGACACCTTCCCCACCTACCTGATCGCCGCTGACGACGGCGTGCGGCTCTTCGC
>CAMLOF010000189.1 GCA_946481585.1 uncultured Macromonas sp.
GCCTCCAGGAAGGGCAGGGACTCGATGTCGCCCACGGTGCCGCCGATCTCGACGATGGCCACGTCCACGGCATCGGGTGTGCCGATGCCGGCGCCGCGTTTGATGAATTCCTGGATTTCGTTGGTGACGTGGGGAATGACCTGCACGGTCTTGCCCAGGTAGTCGCCGCGGCGTTCCTTTTCCAGCACGGACTTGTAGATCTGGCCCGTGGTGAAGTTGTTGGCCTTCTTCATCCGGGTGTTGATGAAGCGCTCGTAGTGGCCCAGGTCGAGGTCGGTCTCGGCGCCGTCGTCGGTGACGAACACCTCACCGTGCTGGAAGGGGCTCATGGTGCCCGGGTCCACGTTGAGGTAGGGGTCGAGCTTGATGAGGGTGACTTTGAGGCCGCGCGATTCGAGCAGCGCAGCAAGCGAAGCGGAGGCGATGCCCTTGCCCAATGAGGACACCACGCCGCCGGTAACGAACACAAATTTGGTCATGTCGCAGACGAACCTTTGCAGGTCCGCAGGAGAGGAAATGCCGATTATAAAAGCCGTGACCTGCCGACGGGTTACGAAGTGATTCCGACCCTGGGATACGGGGGGCATGGGCAGCGGCGGCCCCGCACTAAACTGCATGGTTTTGATCAGCCGGGGTTTTCATGGGCTCTACCGCGTTTCTCGCTCAAGCAGCGGTTTACCTTGCCGCTGCGGTGTTGGCCGTTCCGTTGTCCAAGCGGCTGGGCTTGGGGTCGGTGCTGGGTTATCTGATCGCGGGCATTTTGATCGGGCCGTACGCGCTGAGGCTGGTGACGGACCCCGAACACGTTTTGCACTTTGCCGAATTCGGCGTCGTGTTGCTGCTGTTTCTGGTGGGCCTGGAGCTGGAGCCGGAAAAAGTGTGGGCCCTGCGCAAACCCCTGTTCGGCCTGGGCGGGCTGCAGGTGGCGGGCACCTTGGCCCTGGTCATGCTGGCGTTGACGCTGGCGGGCCTGCCCTGGCAGATGGCTGCCGTGGCGGGCGCGGGCATTGCCATGTCCTCGACGGCCATTGGCCTGGCTTCGCTGGAGGAGAAAAAGCTCCTGGGCTCACCCGGTGGGCAATCGTCTTTCGCGGTGCTGCTGTTCCAGGACCTGTCGGTCATTCCGCTGTTCATTCTGCTGGCATTGATTGCACCAGCCGCATCATCCGATGGCTTTGACGTCTGGGCGGTGCCCAAGGCGCTGGCGGTGATCGCGGCCATTGTTCTGGCGAGCCGGACGGTGCTCAACCCTGTGATGCGGATCGTGGCCCGCACAGGGATGCGCGAGATCTTCTTTGCCTTTTCGCTCTTGCTGGTGATTGGCGTGGCCATGGCCGTGCAGTCGGTGGGCCTGTCGATGGCGCTGGGGACGTTTCTGGCGGGCGTGCTGCTGGCCGGTTCGGAATACCGCTACGAGCTGCGCCTGGACATTGAGCCGGTGAAGGGGCTGATGCTGGGGCTGTTCTTCATTGCCGTGGGCATGTCGGTGGACGTGTCGCTGCTGGCGCGTGAACCCGGCACCATCGTGGGGCTGGCCTTGCTGGTGGTGGCTGCCAAGGGGGCCGTTCTGTTTGGTTTGGGCAGGGCCTTTGCGTTGAAGAACCGCGAGGCGCTGTTGATGGCCGTGGCGCTGTCGCAGGTGGGGGAGTTCGCGTTTGTGATCTTCGGTGCGGCATTGAGCCAGAACCTGCTGACGCGCCCAACCTACGATCTGTTGAACGCCGTCGTGGCGGTGTCCATGCTTTGCACGCCTTTGCTGTTGGTGTTGCACCAGCGTTTCGTGAAGATGGATTGTGGTGAGCGCCCACGCGAGGCCATTGACGAGACCAACGGGGTGATCATTGCCGGGTTTGGCCGGTTCGGGCAGGTGGTGGGGCGGGTGTTGATGGCGCATGGTGTCCCGGCAACGCTCATCGACAACGACCCGGACCAGGTGGAGCTGATGCGGGAGTTCGGATGGAAGTGCTACTACGGCGACGCTGCCAGGCTTGATCTGCTGGAGGAGGCAGGCATTGCCCAGGCGAGGTTGCTGGTGATTGCGGTGAACGACCCGCAGGCGGCGTTGACCATGGCAGATGTGGTGCGGCAGCGTTGGCCGAACGTGCCGGTGGTGGTGCGGGCGCGCAGCCGCACCGATGCGTTCGAGTTGCGTGAGCGCGGCCTGGCACCCATCAGGGAGACCTTTCACTCCTCGCTGGAGGCCGCTCGCCAGTCGCTGCTGGCTTTGGGAGAGACACCCGACAGGGCGGCGACCATCGTGAGGCATTTCGAGAACCACGACATGTCGCTGTTGGATGCGGCGCTGAAAGTCCGCGGTGACAGGGAGGCGTTGCTCAGCATCACCCAGCGCGGCCGCGAAGACTTGAAGGCATTGCTGGCGGTGGAGAGGGACGAGTCCAAACCGTCTTGATCGGCCTCTACAGGCCGAGCGCCAGTGGTACATTCCCGCCCATGGAAGACCTTGCCGGAAAACACATCGTTCTGGGCCTCTCGGGGGGCATTGCCTGCTACAAGTCGGCCGAGTTGTGCCGCCTGCTGGTGAAGGCCGGGGCGAGCGTTCAGGTGTTGATGACAGAGGCTGCCACGAAGTTCATCACCCCGGTGACGATGCAGGCCCTGAGCAACCGACCCGTGCTGCTGAGCCAGTGGGACGCCAGCGAGCCCAACAACATGCCGCACATCCGCCTGGGGCGCGAACCGGACGCGATACTGATTGCCCCCGCCAGCGCCGACCTGATGGCCCAACTGGCCCAGGGCCGCGCCGCCGACCTGCTGACCTTGACGTGCCTGGCGCGCCCGCTTGACCGCACGCCCTTGCTGCTGGCCCCGGCCATGAACCGCGAGATGTGGGCGCACCCCGCCACCCAGCGCAACGCAGCGCAGTTGCGTGCAGACGGCGCCGTGGTGCTGCCCGTAGGCCAGGGGGACCAGGCCTGTGGCGAGGTGGGCGACGGCCGCATGCTGGAGCCCCAGGAGTTGCTGGAAGAGCTGATTGCGCATTTCCAGCCCAAGGTGCTGGCTGGGCAGCACGTGCTGGTGACGGCAGGGCCCACCTTCGAGGCGATCGACCCGGTGCGGGGCATTACCAACCACAGCAGCGGCAAGATGGGTTTTGCGGTGGCGCGCGCCGCCCGCGAGGCCGGGGCTGAAGTGACGCTGGTGGCAGGCCCCGTGCACCTGCCCACGCCGCGTGGTGTGCGCCGCGTTGACGTGCAGTCCGCCTTGCAGATGCAGGCAGCGGTGCAGGCCGAAGTGGAGCGTGCCTCCGTTTTTGTGGCTGCCGCTGCCGTGGCTGACTGGCGCCCGGCCAGCGCTGCCGGGCAGAAGATCAAGAAGGATGGCAGCGGCTTGCCGCCTGCCTTGGCGTTTGTGGAGAACCCGGACATTTTGGCGGGCGTGGCCGCAAGCCCGCGTGCCCGCGAAGGCGCCCTGTACTGCGTGGGCTTTGCCGCCGAGAGCCACGATTTGCTGGCCCATGCTCAGGCCAAGCGCGAGCGCAAAGGCGTGCCGCTGCTGGTGGGCAACATCGGCCCGGCCACCTTTGGGCGTGACGACAACGCACTGCTGCTGGTGGATGCTGACGGCACGAAGGAATTGCCGCACGGCCCCAAGCTGGTTCTGGCGCGCCAACTGGTGGCCGAGATTGCCCATCGCCTGAGCCGCTGACCGGCGCCTTGCAATGGAATTTTGACATCTGGTCTTGCCAGGTGGACAATAAAAATCCGTAATTGCTTATTTTATGATTAATGGAGACGAAACCCATGTTCAACGCACAGCAAGGCGCGACACGCCGCCACTGGCTCAGGCTCGCAGGTGGGCTGGGCTTGGCAGGTGCAGGCCTGATGACCATGCCCGAAGTGCGTTTGTTTGCTCAGCAGGTGCAAGACTTCATTGAAGGGCCGCCTGTGCCGGATGTGGCGCCGCAGCAGCTTTCGCAACACGTCTGGATGGTCTATGCCAAGGACGGCTTTCCCACGGCGGACAACCAGGGTCTGATGGCCAACGTGCTGTTCGTGGTGACCAGCGCAGGCGTGGTGGTGCTGGACTCGGGTGCGTCGCTGCAGATCGGTCAGATGGCGATTCGGATGATCCGCAAGGTGACGCCGCTGCCGGTGGTGGCGGTGTTCAACAGCCATTACCACGGCGACCACTGGCTGGGTAACCACGCCTTTGCAAAGGCATTCGGCGCCAATCTGCCCATCTATGCGCTACCCCACACCATCGAGCAGATCAAGGGCGTGGAGGGCAACCTGTGGCGCAGCCTGATGGAACGCTGGACCAACCAGGCCACCATGGGGACGCAGGTGGTGCCACCCAACCAGGCGACGGCGCATGGAAAGACCTACCAGTTTGGCGATGTGACGCTGAAGATGCACCACTACGGCACGGCGCACACCCCTTCGGACCTGTGCGTGGAGGTGGTGCAGGACCGCCTGACCTACGTGGGCGACATTGCCATGGAGAACCGCATCGCCAACATCGATGATGGCTCGTACCGGGGCACTTTCAAGTACTACGAGGCGATACAGGCTGCAGCAGGTGACCAGCTCTGGGTGCCAGGGCACGGCAACGGCGGCAAGGACTTGCTCAAGACCTATGGCGAGTTCATGGCGGGGATTTACGAACCTTGCCTGAAGGCCGTGGAGGCAGGCCAGGGGGTGGAGGCGGCCAAGGCGGCCGTGCTGAAAGACCCGCGCGTGGCCCGCCGTGCGGCTGGCATGGCGGGTTTTGACAGCAACATTGGCAAGTACGTGAGCCTGGCCTACCTGGAAGCGGAAAAAGAGGCGTTCTGAGCGGTCTGTTGCTCAGGTATTGAAGCGCCACCAGGGCAGCACAGCCTTGAGTGAGCGCACCTGCCCGCTGGCCAGCGGGGCGTAGCCGGGCACGGTGGCCAATGCCGATTGCCATGCAGGCGTGGCCAGTACCTGCCGCAGGGCGAGCACGGCGGGTTGGTCCAGGGCGGATTTCAGACACGCCAGGTGATAGTGCTCACGTACCAATGGCACGAACCCCAGCCCAAGCCTTTCGGCGGCGGACTGTGTGCCCAGCCCTGCGTCGGCACGCCCGCTGGCCACGGCCTGCGCCACGGCCGCGTGGGATGGCTCTGTCTGCGTGTGTCCGTTCAAGTCGCTGGCGCTCAGGCCTGCCTCGGCCAGCAACTCTTCAAGCAGCAGCCTTGTGCCTGTGCCCAGCGGGCGGTTCACGTAGCGCAGGCGCCAACGGGCCACGTCGGCCAGCCCTTGCAACTTGCGCGGGTTGCCCTTGGGCACGATCAGGCCCTGCACCCGCTCGGCAAAGCCGATGAGCTTGTGCTGGCCCGGTTGCAACAGGGGCCGGTAGGCCTGGGCGCTGGGGTTGGCGATGTCGGGCCTGTCGCGGGTGTGGAAGCCCGCCACCACGCAGCGGCCTTCGTTGAGCGCGCGAATGGCATCGACGCTGCCGCAAAAGTGAATGTCCAGGTGCAGTTGCGCCTGGCTGGCAGCGTGGGTCTGCAGCAGGGGCAGGGCGTCGTCATGGCTGGCGTAGAGGCCCAGAACGTGGCTGTGTTCGTCAAAGGCCAGCGCCAGGGTGCGTTCCAGTTCGGCGCGCAGCGTTTCTATCTGTGGCGCCAGCCGTGCCTGGGCCAGGCGTTCCGTCCAGATGAGTTTTTCGGCGAAGGGCGTGAGCGTGGCTGCCTGGCCGCGTTCCCAGACGATGAGCGCTTCGCCTAAAGTGTCTTCCCAGGCCTTGAGCTGGCCCCATACGTGGCGGTAGGAGTAGCCCACCTTGCGCGCGGCGGCCGAAATGGAGCCCTCGGTGCGCACCGCGAACAGCAGGTCCATGAGCGGGTTGCGCAGCAGCGCGGCACGGTCGCTGTCGTGGGCGAGTTGGTAGCTGAGCTCGATTCGTCGCATGGGTGGAAGTGTGCCTGACTTGGATGGACTGCTGGCACTGCCTATGCAATGAATTGCATAGCTCGCAAGACCGGAGTGCA
>CAMLOF010000190.1 GCA_946481585.1 uncultured Macromonas sp.
CAGCGCATGTGGTGCGCCAACCAGCAGCAGATGGTGCAGTCCATGCCCGTGCTGGCCGAACAGCCCTTGGTGCTGGTGGACTGGCTGCCCTGGAACCACACCTTCGGCGGCAACCACAACTTTGGCATGGTGGTCTACCACGGCGGCACGCTGTACATCGACGACGGCAAGCCCACGCCTGCGCTGATGCACGAGACCCTGCGCAACCTGCGCGAAGTCGCCCCCACCGTGTACTTCAACGTGCCAACTGGCTTCGAGGCCATAGCCAACGCCATGAAGACCGATGATCTGTTGCGCAAGACGCTGCTGTCGCGCGTGAAGATGTTCTTCTACGCCGGTGCCGCGCTGGCCCAGCCCGTGTGGGACAGCCTGTACGAGAGCGAGGAGCGCGAAATCGGCCAGCGCATCGTCATGGGCACAGGCCTGGGCATGACCGAATCGGGCCCCTTCGGCATTTTCGTGACCAACCCCTACGTGAAAGCTGGCGACCTGGGCCTGCCCACCCCCGGCCTGGAACTCAAGCTGGTGGACATGGAAGGCAAGACAGAAGTCCGCTACAAGGGCCCCAACATCACCCCCGGCTACTGGCGCGCCCCGCAGGACACCGCCGACGCCTTCGACGAAGAAGGCTTCTTCAAGACGGGTGACGCGGTCAAGTGGATCGACGAGACCGACATTCACCTGGGCCTGAAGTTCGACGGTCGCATTGCCGAAGACTTCAAGCTCGCCACCGGCACCTTTGTGAGCGTGGGCCCGCTGCGCGCCAAGATCATCGCGGCGGGTGCACCGTACATCCAGGACGTGGTGCTGACCGGCCTGAACCTGAAGGAAGTGGGGGCCATGGTGTTCCCCACGCCCAAGGTACGCGAACTCTCTGGTCTGCCTGCCGACGCTTCGCTGCACGACGTGCTGGAAAGCGCCCCGGTGCTGGCCCATTTCCAGACCGTGGTGAACGAACTGGCCAAAGCCGCCACAGGCAGTGCCAACCGCATCGCCCGCCTGTGCCTGCTGGCCGACGCGCCCACCATCGACCGTGGCGAGATCACCGACAAGGGCTCCATCAACCAGCGCGCCGTGCTCACGCACCGTGCCGACACCGTGGCCGCCCTGCACGAGGACCGCCTGCACCACATCCTCAAGCCTCAGGCGCACTGAAAGCGGAGCAAAACATGGCCAACAAGGGTTTCTTCAGCGCGTTCGACGATGTGTGGATGCTTGATGGCGTGCGCACGCCGATGGTGGACTACTGCGGCGCGCTCGGTCACATCTCCCCCACTGACCTGGGCATCAAGGCTGCACGCGCCGTGCTGGAACGCGCGGGTGTGCCCGGCGAGCACATTGGTTCGGTGGTCACGGGCAACATGGCCCCTGGCGACTTCGACCAGTTCTTCCTGCCGCGTCACATCGGCCTGTACGCCGGGGTGCCGGTGGAAGTGCCCGCCATCATGGCGCAGCGCATCTGCGGCACGGGCTTCGAGCTGTTCCGCCAGGCGGGTGAACACATCCAGGGCGGTGCCTGCGACGCCGCGCTGGTGGTGGGTACCGAAAGCATGACGCGCAACCCCATCGCCGCCTTCGACCACCGCACCGGCTTCAAGCTCGGTTCGCCGGTGGGGTTCAAGGACTACATGTGGGAGGCGCTGAAGGACCCGGCGGCCGGCATCAACATGATCCAGACCGCCGAGAACCTGGCGAAGAAATACGGCATCACCCGCGAGGCGGTGGACGAGTTCGCCAGCGCGTCCTTTGCCAAGGCCGTGGCCGCGCAGGAAAGCGGCTTTCTGGCGGGCGAGATCGTGCCCGTGGTGAGCGAGAAGTTCGAACTGGAAGGCTACAAGCCGCGCGGCATCAAGCTGCAAGGCAAGGTGTCCGAGGTGAGCACCGACACGCACCCGCGCCTGT
Organism: uncultured Macromonas sp.; assembly: GCA_946481585.1. The sequence continues at coordinate 1,903 of CAMLOF010000190.1, forward strand.
CACCGGTGGAAGTGCTGGCCAAGCTCAAACCTGTGTACGAAGGCGGCGTGCAGACCGGCGGCAACAGTTCCGCGCTGGTGGACGCCGCAGCGGCAGCCGTGGTGGCGTCTGGCGCCTATGCCAAGGCACAAGGCAAGAAGCCGCTGGCCCGGGTCGTGGCCGCTGCCGCCGTGGGCGTACTGCCCGAGATCATGGGCATCGGCCCGGCACCGGCCATCCGCCTGCTGCTGGAACGCACCGGCCTGAAGCTGGACGACATTGCCCGCTTCGAGGTGAACGAGGCCCAAGGCGCACAGACCCTGGCCGTGGCGCGGGAGTTGGGCATGGACCTGGCGCGCCTGAACGTCAACGGCGGCGCCATTGCCCTGGGCCACCCGCTGGCCTGCACCGGCGTGCGCCTGACCATCACCCTGGCGCGCGAACTGCGCCGCAGCCAGCAACGCTGGGGCATTTCCAGCGCGTGCGTGGGCGGCGGCCAAGGCATTGCGCTGCTGATCGAGAACCCCCTTTAAACACAGAACACCATGAACATCCAAGGACAGGCAGCACTGGTCACCGGCGGCGGCTCCGGCCTGGGCGAAGCCACGGCACGTGAACTGGCCCGCCAGGGCGCCAAGGTCGCCGTGCTCGACATCAACCTGGCCAACGCCGAACGCGTGGCTGGCGACATCAATACCGCCCACGGCGCGGGCACGGCCATCGCGCTGCAATGCGACGTGACCAACGGTGACAGCGTGCAGGCTGCCATCAACACCGCCGCTGCCGCACATGGCACGGCGCGTATCCTCATGCAGATCGCGGGCATCGGCAGCGCCAAGCGCGTCATCGGCAAGGACGGCAGCCCCGCCCCGCTGGAAGACTTTGTGCGCGTGGTCAACGTCAACCTCATCGGCACCTACAACGTGGCACGCCTGTTTGCGGCGGCCTGCGCCAAGGCCGAGCCCATGGCAGACGGCGAACGCGGCGCCATGGTGTTCACCGCCTCGGTGGCGGCATTCGACGGCCAGGTGGGCCAGCAGGCCTACAGCGCGTCCAAGGGCGGCGTGGTGGGCATGACCCTGCCCATGGCGCGCGATCTGGCGCAGCACGGCATCCGCGTGTGCACGGTGGCGCCGGGCCTGTTTGCCACTCCGTTGATGAAGGAACTGCCCGAGGCGGTGCAGGAATCGCTGGCGGCCAGCATCCCCTTCCCCAAGCGCCTGGGTAAACCCGAAGAGTTTGCCGAGCTGGCTTGCCATATCGTCAGCAACGGCCACCTCAACGGCGAAGTCATTCGCCTGGACGGCGCGTTGCGCATGGCCCCTCGCTGAAAGAACGAGCACATGAGCAAGACCGTTGTGTACGAAGTGGAAGTGATGTTTGGCGACTGCGACCCCGCCGGCATCGTCTTCTTCCCCAATTTCTCGAAGTGGATGGACGCCTCGTCGCTGAACTTCTTCGTCAAGTGCGGCGTGCCGCCCTGGCGCGAGCTGGTCAAGACGCGCGGCATCGTCGGCACGCCCCTGCTGGAAATCAACACCAAGTTCATGCGCCCCGCCACCTACGGCGAACGGCTGCAGGTGCACACCAGCGTCATCGAATGGCGCGACAAGGTGTTCATCCACAAACACGTCGTCAAGCGTGGTGACGAGGTGCTGTGCGAAGGCACCGAGACGCGCGCATTCGTCGTGCATCCGCCCGAGAACCCCGACCGCATCAAGGCCATCCCCGTGCCCGAGGACATCAAGGCACTTTGCGGCGGCTGACCGTTTTCCCCCGTTCCTTAACCCACCCCCCAGGAGACAAGCGATGAAAACCATGAAAACCCTGATCGCCGTGGCCGTCACGGCACTGGCCGCCACGGCGGCACAAGCCGACATCAAGATCGGCGTGAGCCTCGCGCTTACCGGCCCCGGCTCCGGCCTGGGCATTCCCATGCAGAACCAGCTCAAGCTGTTCCCGCAGACCATCGGCGGCGAAAAGGTCCAGCTCATCATCCTTGACGATGCCACCGACCCCGGCAAGGGCGCTGCCAACGCACGCCGCTTCGTCACCGAAGACAAGGTGGACCTGATCATCGGCTCCTGCATCACCGCCGTGGCCGCCGCCATGACGGACATCGCCTCCGAGGCGGGCACCGTGCAGCTGGCTGGCTCCCCCGTGGGCGTGCCCCCGGGCAAGGACAAGTGGCTGTTCCGCCTGCCACAGTCCAACACCGTGATGGGCTTTGCCGCCGTGGAACACATGGTCAAGCAAGGCGTGAAGACGCTGGGCTTCCTGGGCTACACCGACGCCTACGGCGAACAGTGGCTCAAGGAAATCCAGCCCCTGCTGGACAACGCTGGCATCAAGCTGGTGGCCACCGAGCGCTTTGCCCGCACCGACACCAGCGTCACCCCGCAGGCCCTCAAGCTCAGCTCGGCCAACCCTGATGCTGTGCTGATCGTTGCCTCGGGCAGCGGCGCCGCCATGCCGCACATGGCCATGGTGGACCGTGGCTACAAGGGCAAGATCTACCAGACGCACGCCGCTGCCACCCAGGACCTGATGCGCGTGGGCGGCAAGGCCGTGGAAGGCGCCTTCGTGGTGTCCGGCCCGGCCGTGATCGCCGAGCAGCTGCCTGACAAGCACCCCTCCAAGCCGGTGGCCGTTGACTTCGTTCAGAAGTACGAAAAGGCCTACGGCCCCAACTCGCGCAACCAGTTCGCAGGCCACGCCTACGACGCGCAAGTGGTGCTGGAAAAGGTGGTGCCCATGGCACTGAAGAAGGCCAAGCCCGGCACGCCCGAGTTCCGCGCTGCGCTGCGCGACAGCATGGAAACAATGGGCCGCACCGTGTTCTCGCACGGCGTGATGAACTGGAAGCCCACCGACCACTGGGGCTACACCATGGAAACGGGTGTGATGCTCAAGGTCGTGGACGGCAAGTTCAAGGTCGAACAGTAACTCTCCGCATCGAGCCCGGCCGCGCCGGGCTCACCTGTGCCCCGGTGGGCAGGTGTGAACGGCGCGGTTTTCTTTTTGTCCTGTATAGACCCGAGGCCACCCCATGGACTCCACGATCGCCAGCATCCTCTTGCTGGACGGCCTGACCAACGGTGCCGTGTACGCCCTGCTGGGCCTCGCGACGGTGCTCGTCTTCACCGTCACGCGCATCATCTTCATTCCGCAAGGTGAGTTCGTTGCCTATGGCGCGCTCACACTTGCCCTGTTCCAGGCTGGCAAGGTGCCGGGCACCGTGTGGCTGCTGCTCCTGCTGGCCAGCGTGGCCGCCCTCATGGAGCTGACCACGCGCTGGCAGCACCACCGCAGCGCCACCATCGCCGTCAAGGCAGCGCTCAAGACGCTGGCCATGCCGGTCGCGGTCAGTCTGGTGGCCATCTGGGCCGCGCCGCAGCAGTTCCCGCTGCTGGTGCAGGCGGCACTCAGCGTCGTCATCGTGACCGTCTACGGCCCGCTGGTGTACCGCGTGGCCTACCAGTCGCTGGAAAGCGCCACGCCGCTGGTGCTGCTCATCGTGTCCGTGGGCGTGCACTTCGCCATGACCGGCCTGGGCCTGCTCTTCTTCGGCGCCGAAGGCTTCCGCAACCCTGCCTTCTGGGATCTGCGCCTCAACGTCGGGCCCGTCATGTTGTCGGGGCAGACCATCATCATCGGCCTGGCCACCGTGGCGCTGATCGTGCTGTTGTGGCTGTACTTTGAAAAGTCCCTGCGGGGCAAGGCCTTGCGCGCCACCGCCGTCAACCGCACGGGTGCACGGCTCATGGGCATCTCCACCCACGCCTCGGGCCAACTTACCTTCACCATGGCGGCCTTCATCGGCGCGCTGTCGGGCCTGCTCATCGGCCCCACCACCACCGTGTTCTACGACTCGGGCTTCCTCATCGGCCTCAAGGGCTTCGTGGCTGCTGTGGCTGCAGGCCTGTCCAGCTACCCCGGCGCCCTCGTAGCGGCCCTGTTCGTCGGCGCGATCGAATCCTTCGGCTCCTTCTGGGCCAGTGCCTTCAAGGAAGTGATCGTGTTCACCCTGATTCTGCCCGTGCTGCTGGTGCGCTCGCTGAGCAGCGGCCACTCCGACGAGGA
>CAMLOF010000191.1 GCA_946481585.1 uncultured Macromonas sp.
GCGCGCCCGCCCATCCGTCCAGCAGACGGACCAGAGGCGAGCTGGTGAGTGCGTTTGGCGCAGACATGTGATGTGGCCACCCGGCCGGGGGCCGGGCGTCAGGCGGTGTGGATATTGATTTGCCCAATGAACAAAGGCTTGCGCTGTTCAATAACGCAAGCCTCGGGTTTGTCTGGGGGCAAGGCGATTTTAGTGCAGGCCGAAGGGGCCCCTACAATCCGGCCCCTTGTCTTAGCCAGCCCCTGTTGTCATGAACATCGTCGTCAACCCCGACCTCAAAGCCTACATCGACCCCCTCACGCCCGACGAATACGCCGCGCTGGAACGCAGCCTGCTCACCGAAGGCTGCCGCGATGCCCTGGTGCTGTGGGGCGACATGCTGGTGGACGGCCACAACCGCCACGAAATCTGCACCAAGCACAACCTGCCGTTCAACACGGTGCAGAGCCAGCTGTTCAAGACCATAGAAGACGTGCACCTGTGGATGATCGACCAGCACCTGGGGCGCCGCAGCGTTTCGGACTTCCAGCGCGGTGTGCTGGCCCTGCGCAAGCGCGAGATCGTCGATCGCAAGCGCGCCAGCTTCCTGGCCGAAGCCACCGCCAAGGCGCCTGCCGAAGCCGCTGACGACCAGGCGGGCGGCGACCTGCCCTGGGAAGGCGAACCCACGCCCGCCATTGCGGCATTGACCCAGCCGCTCAAGAGCCGTGAAGACATTGCCAAGGCAGCGCGCATTTCGAGCAGCCAGGTCGCACTCATCGAAAAAATCCACAAGCAGGCCGAACCCGAGGTGGTGGCTGCCGTGAAGGCCGGGGCCTTGTCGCTCAACGCCGCCGCCGCCGTGGCCACGCTGCCGCCCGAGGAACAAAAACAAGCCGCCACCGGCGGCGCGGGCGAACTCAAGCAGGCCGCCAAGCGCGTGCGCGACGCCAAGCGCAAACACCGCGAGTCGCAAAAGCCCGAAGGCGAGGCCAGCGGCACTGCTGCGGATGACATGGCCGCAGCCCCCTTGAGTGACGATGCCGAGGCCGAACTCCAGCGCTTGCGCAAGCTGGTCGATCAGCTCACTGCCGAGAACAAGCAACTGCGCCAGCAGGTGGCCAATTTGCTGGCCAAGCAACTGCCGCCGAATTTCGCCGCCTCGGTCGAATAAGCCGTGTCAAGGCCGTGCCTTGACACGGCATTGTCACATATTCATGCAATAATTCAACAAATATTGAATTAAATCGCAAACGAGGCATGAACATGAAAGTAGGCATCAACGGCATGGGGCGCATTGGCAGGCTGGCATTGCGCTCGGCCTTCGGCGCCGCCGAACGGCAGGCAGACGACCCCCGTGCTGGCAACCGGCTGGAGGTGGTGCACCTCAACGAACTGAAAGGCGGGGCGGCGGCCACCGCACACCTGCTGGCCTTCGACACCGTGCAAGGCAAGTGGCGAGAGAACATCCGCGCCGAGGGTGACGATGCCATCCTGATCGGTGACAAGCGGCTTTCCTTCAGCAGCCACGCCAGCACGGCCGACATTCCCTGGGGCGAGCTGGGCGTGGACGTGGTGCTGGAGTGCACCGGCAAGTTCCTGACGCCCGAAACGCTGCAAGGCCACCTGGACCGAGGCGCCAAGCGCGTGATCGTGGCCGCGCCGGTGAAGGTGGGCGACGTGCTCAACATCGTGGTTGGTGTGAACGAACAGCTTTACGACCCGGCCGCCAACCGAATCGTCACCGCCGCAAGCTGCACCACCAACTGCCTGGCCCCCGTGGTGAAGGTTGTGCACGAGAAGATCGGCATCCGCCACGGGCAGATCACCACCATTCACGACCCCACCAACACCAACCTGGTGGTGGACGCCCCGCACAAAGACCTGCGCCGCGCCCGCAGCGCCATGGCCAGCCTGGCCCCCACCACCACGGGCAGCGCCACGGCCATTGCGCTCATCTACCCCGAACTCAAGGGCAAGCTCAACGGCCACGCGGTGCGCGCACCCGTGCTCAACGCCTCGCTCACCGACTGTGTGTTCGAGTTGCAGCGCACCACCACGCCCGAAGAGGTGAACGCCCTGTTCAAGGAAGCGGCGCAAACCTACCTGGCGGGCATTCTGGGGTACGAGGAGCGCCCCCTGGTCAGCGCCGACTACGCCCGCGACACGCGCAGCTCCATCGTTGACGCACCCTCCACCATGGTGACCGACGGCACCCTGCTCAAGGTCTATGCCTGGTACGACAACGAAATGGGCTACGCCTGCCGCATGGTGGACCTGGCCTGCCACATGAACAACGTGGGCATCTGACCATGCAGCACGCTGCGCGCAACTACGCCATCGTCACGGCCGCCTACTGGGGCTTCACGCTCACCGACGGCGCCCTGCGCATGCTGGTGCTGCTGCACTTCTACCAGCTGGGGTATTCGCCCTTCACCCTGGCCTTCCTGTTCCTGCTGTACGAAGCCGCAGGGGTGCTGGCCAACCTGATAGGGGGCTGGCTGGCCACGCGCTACGGCATCACCCGCATGCTCACCGTGGGGCTGCTCACGCAGATCACCGGCTTCACGCTGTTGTCGCTGCTCAACCCGGCCTGGACGGCGGCGCTGTCGGTGGCCTGGGTGGTGGTGGCGCAAGGTGTTTGCGGCGTGGCCAAGGACCTGACCAAGACCGCCAGCAAATCTGCCATCAAGGTGACGCAGGCAGCGGCAAAGGAACAAGACAACGGCCAGCTGTTCAAGTGGGTGGCCTGGTTCACTGGCAGCAAGAACGCCATGAAGGGCTTCGGCTTCTTCCTGGGCGGCGTGCTGTTGCAGACGCTGGGCTTTCAGGGCTCGCTGTGGTTGATGGCCGCATTGCTGGCTGTGGTGCTGGCGGGGGTGGTCTCCTCGCTGCCCCGGATGATGGGCAAAAGCAAGGCATCGAAGTCGGCGAAGGAACTGTTCGCCAAGAACGCGGGCATCAATGCCTTGGCGGCCGCCCGCGTGGCGCTGTTCGGCGCGCGCGACGTGTGGTTCGTGGTGGGCGTGCCGGTGTTCCTGTATTCGCAAGGCTGGAACTTCACCATGGTGGGCGGCTTTCTGGCGGCGTGGACCATCGGTTACGGCCTGGTGCAGGCTCTTGCCCCGCAGATCGTGAAGCGCAGCGCCGATGGCCTGAGTTCGGAAGTGCCTGCGGCGCGCCGCTGGTCGGCCATGCTCGCCGTCGTGCCAGCCGGGCTGGCCGCAGCAGTGGCGCTGCAGGCCCCCGCGCTGGAATGGGTCGTGGTGGCTGGGCTGGCCTTGTTCGGCTTTGCGTTCGCCGTGAACTCGTCCGTCCATTCCTACCTGGTGCTGGCCTATGCAGGCAGCGAGAAGGCCGCCGAGGACGTGGGCTTCTACTACGCCGCCAACGCGCTGGGCCGCTTCCTGGGCACGCTGCTGTCGGGCCTGTTGTACCAGTGGGGTGGGTTGTTGTACGCCTTGATGGGGTCGGCAGTGATGCTGGCCGTCTGTTGGCTCGTCACGCTCAACCTGCCTACCCGTGCGCAGCAGCACACCGCGCTTCCATCCTGAGGAGATTGCCATGACCGAAGCTGAAGTCGTCAAGGCCCTGGCCGCCCTGGCACAGGAGACACGCCTGAAACTGTTCCGGCTGCTGGTGGTGGCCGGTCAGGAGGGGCTGACCCCAGGCCACATGGCCGAATCGTTGGGCGTGTCCACCACGGCACTGTCGTTCCACCTCAAGGAACTCAACAACGCTGGGCTCGTGAGTACCCAGCGTGATGGTCGCAACATCATCTACCGGGCCGCCTTTGCGGCGATGAACGACCTGCTGGCCTTCCTGACCGCCGAGTGCTGCCAGGGGCAACCTTGTCTTGATGTAACCACTGCCACCTGTACCAACTGCTGAGGAGGTCTCCATGAAGCGCTTTCACGTCCATCTCCACGTTCAGGACCTTGCCCAGAGCATGGCCTTCTACAACCGCCTGTTCGCGGCCATGCCCACCCGGGTCGAGGCCGACTACGCCAAGTGGATGCTGGAGGACCCTCCAGTCAACTTCGCCATTTCCACCCGGGGCGATGCGCCCGGCATTGACCACCTGGGCATTCAAACCGACAGCGAGCAGGAGTTGCTGGAACTCAAGCAACGGGCGCAGACCGCCGACATGGCCTTGCTGGACGAAGGGCAGACCACCTGCTGCTACGCCCGCAGCGAGAAACACTGGGTGACCGACCCCCAAGGCATTGCCTGGGAGCACTTCCACACCCTGGGCAACATCCCGGTTTTCCGTGAAAAGCGCGACGAGCCGGTTGCCGCAGCCTGCTGCGCGCCCGGCGGTGCTGCTGCCGAGGACGCATCCGCGTGCTGCGCTCCGGCTACTGGTGGCAAAGCCGTTGCCAACCGTTGCTGCTGAGGGTGTCCCATGGGCTTGTTTGAGCGATTCTTGACCGTGTGGGTCGCGCTGGGCATAGGCGCTGGCGTGTTTCTGGGCCTGTGGCTGCCGGGTGTTTTCGAGGCAGTTGCAGCGCTGGAATACGCCCAGGTCAACCTGGTGGTGGCGGTCTTCATCTGGGTGATGATCTACCCCATGATGATCCAGATCGACTGGCACGCGGTCAAGGACGTGGGCAAGCGCCCGCAGGGCCTGCTGCTCACCCTGGTGGTCAACTGGCTCATCAAACCGTTCACCATGGCGGCCCTTGGCGTGCTGTTCTTTCAGTACCTCTTTGCGCCTTGGGTCGATCCGCAATCGGCCAGCGAATACATCGCTGGCATGATTCTTTTGGGTGTGGCGCCATGCACGGCCATGGTCTTTGTCTGGAGCCAATTGGTCAAGGGTGATGCGAACTACACCCTCGTGCAGGTATCGGTGAACGACCTGATCATGGTCTTCGCTTTCGCCCCCATTGCTGCTTTTTTGCTGGGCGTGACCAACGTCACCGTGCCATGGGAGACGCTGGTGCTGTCCACCGTGCTGTACGTGGTGCTGCCGCTGGCTGCGGGCATGCTGACCCGTCACTTGCTGCTGCGGCGTTCACAGCAGGCACTCACGGCTTACGTCGCCGCGCTCAAACCCTGGTCTGTCGTGGGGTTGATTGCCACCGTGGTGCTGCTGTTTGGCTTCCAGGCCACAACCATCGTGGCACAGCCGCTGGTCATTGTTCTGATAGCGGTGCCCCTCGTTCTGCAGTCCTACGGCATCTTCTTGATCGGCTGGTGGGGCGCTCGCATGCTGAAGCTGCCGCACAACGTGGCGGGCCCGGCGTGCCTCATCGGTACATCCAACTTCTTTGAGCTGGCGGTGGCCGTGGCCATTTCGCTTTTCGGCCTGAATTCCGGCGCTGCACTGGCCACCGTGGTGGGGGTGCTGGTAGAGGTGCCGGTGATGCTGTCGCTGGTGGCTATCGTCAATGCCCGGCAACCCAACCCCCTGACCCATGGGTGACAACATGAGCAACATCACCATCTATCACAACCCCAAATGCGGCACGTCGCGCAACGTGCTGGCCATGATCCGCAACAGCGGCGTCGAACCCACGGTGGTTGAATACCTGAAAACACCGCCCAGCAAAGCGGAGCTTCAAGCGCTGCTGCAACGCATGGGGGTTGGCGTGCGCGATGTGCTTCGCCAGAAGGGCACGCCTTATGACGAACTGGACCTGGGCAACCCGAAGTGGAGCGACGACGAGCTGCTGGACTTCATCGGCCAGCATCCCATCCTGTTGAACCGCCCGATCGTTCTGACCCCGCTGGGGGCCAGGTTGTGCAGGCCTTCAGAGGCGGTGCTGGACATCCTGCCCAACCCCCAGCAGGGCCCATTTACCAAGGAGGACGGCGAGGTGGTTGTTGATAAATCAGGGCGCCGCGTGCAGGCGGGCAAATAGTCAGGCTTGCCGTCCAAGGGAACATTTCGTAAATTTCGGAACGTCAGTTCCAAAATAGTTGTTTCTTTGT
>CAMLOF010000192.1 GCA_946481585.1 uncultured Macromonas sp.
CCTGGATGCCTTCCCAGGTGGAGGCGATCTTGATCAGCACGCGGTCGATGTGTACTCCCTCGGCCTGGTACAGCTCGATGAGCCGTTCCGCGCGGGCAATCGTCGCGTCGGTATCAAAGCTCAGGCGGGCGTCCACTTCGGTGGAAACACGTCCGGGCACGATGGACAGAATCTCGCAGCCGAAGCGCACCAGCAGGCGGTCCACCACCTCGTCCATGGGGCGGCTGCCGAAGCGGCGCACCGTGTCTTGCAGCAGCGGCGCGTATTCGGGCTTTTGCACCGACTTGAGGATGAGCGAAGGGTTGGTGGTCGCGTCGCGCGGCTGGAACTGGGCGAGCTGCAGAAAGTCGCCGGTGTCGGCCACCACCGTGGTGTGTTGCTTCAGGGCGTCGAGCTGGTTCATGGCAGGTGTGGTGAGGGTCAGACGAGAGGAACGGTCATGCGGCGGATGACCTCGGTGGTATCGGGCCGAACGCCGCGCCACCAGGCGAATGCCTCGGCGGCCTGCTCCACCAGCATGCCCACGCCATCGGCCAGGTGGCGCACGCCGCTGTCCTTGGCCAGGCGCAGGAAGGGCGTCAATCCCTTGCCGTACACCATGTCGTAAGCCAGGCCGTTGGGCGCGAGCGCGCTGGCCGGTACGGGAGGCAGTTGCGCCGACAGGCTGGCCGACGTGGCGTTGATGACGACGTCGAAGGTCTCTTGGCCCAGTTCGTCATAGCCGCCGCCTGCAAGCACCTGGGCGTTGGCGCCGCCAGCGTGGAAGTCACGCACCAGCGCAGTGGCTTTTTCGACCGTTCGGTTGGCCACGAATAGCAGGGCCGGCGTTTCACGCAGGATGGGGAGAATCGCCCCACGGGTGGCGCCACCCGCACCCAGCAGCAGCACACGGCGGCCAGCCAGGGCTTGCCCCAGGTTGTGGGTGATGTCGCGAACCAGGCCGGTTCCATCAAAGTTCTCGGCGTGGCAGCGATCGCCCTCAAACTTGAGTGCGTTGGAGGCACCTGCCGCTCTTGCGCTTTCCGACAGGTCGGTGGCGTAGGCGCAGGCGTCCAGCTTGAAGGGCACCGTCACGTTGAGCCCCTTACCACCCTCGGCGCGGAAGCGGTCTACCGTGGCGGCAAACTGCCCCAGCGGGCCTTCAATGGTGGTGTAAGTCAGGTTCTGGCCGGTGGCCTCGGCAAACGCCATGTGGATGGCGGGGGACTTGCTGTGGCTGATGGGGTTGCCGATGACGGCATAGCGGTCTGCAGATGCGGCGGACATGTGTGGCGCAAAGTCGGTGGTGGGCAAACTTCAACATTGTCGCCGATGTGAGTGACGAACCAGATTGAATGCGAAGCCGCAATGGTTTGAACGCCAAGAGCGTTGTGTTTCGTTACAGTGGAACCCATGGATACCACCACCCCACTGCCCACCTTGTTCGTTTCCCACGGCTCGCCGATGTTCGCGCTCGACCCCGGCCAGACCGGCCCTGCGCTGCGCAACTGGGGCGAATCCCTTCAGGCACTGAAGCCAAAGGCGGTGGTGGTCATGTCGCCGCACTGGATGGCACGAGACGCCACCGTGATGACAGGCGCCCAACCCGAGACCTGGCACGACTTTGGCGGCTTCCCCGAGCCGCTGTACAGGTTGCAATACCCGGCCGCCGGGGCACCTGCGCTGGCGCAGCAGGTGTTGCAACTGTTGGCCGATGCAGGCGTTCCGACGCACGCCGACCCACAGCGTCCGTTCGACCACGGTGCCTGGGTGCCGTTGATGCACTTGCTGCCTCAGGCCAATGTACCTGTGGTTCAGGTGGCACTGCCCGCGTCGTTCGGCCCCCGGGAGGTCTATGCCATGGGGCAGGCGCTTCGCGGGCTGCGCGAGCAAGGCGTGCTGTTGATGGGGTCTGGCAGCATGACGCACAACCTGCGCGAGTTCTTCACTGGTCGCCCTGAACAGGATGCGCAGGCTGCGCCGTATGTTGACGCCTTCAGCCGCTGGGTGGAGGAAACGCTCCAATCGGGTGACCGAGAGCGGCTGTTTGCCTACCGTGAACTGGCGCCGCACGCCGTACGCTCTCACCCCTCCGACGAGCACTTCCTGCCTATCTTCTTTGCGCTGGGCGCGGCTGGCTGGGGTGAGCCGGGCGGATCGCTTCCAAGCTACCTGACCCGGGAAGTCATGTACAGCTATTTGGCAATGGACGCCTTCGTGCTGCACTGAGGCGTGGAGGCCTGGGCGGTCAGGACACCCACTTGTTGTTGTCGTCCAGGGTGAAACCCGTCAGGTCTCCCAGCATGGCTTCGCGCAGGTCGTGGATGTCCATCAACACGTCAAACGGAAAACCGTGCCTGCCGCCCCGTTGGTCGTGCGTGAGTTCGTTGAAGTAGGCGCGCAGCCCGTCCTTGTCGTCCTTGAGTTCTACCAGACGGTTGACGATGCGAGGGTACTGGCTGGCCAGGGCCTTCGGAAACTTGACACCTTCGGTGTTGTTCAGAAAGTGCTCGGCGCTGGGGCTCAGGGAATCGGGTGTCTCGCTCATGACGGTTCCTCGGCGTCTTGATGATTGGGTGGCATGGGTCACTTTTGACCCAGTGTAATGCCGTCCCAAGCCTTGGGCAACCGCCTGTGGAGGCCGGGCCTCAGCACTCCACGATGTTGACCGCAAGCCCGCCGCGCGAGGTTTCCTTGTACTTGACCTTCATGTCGGCACCAGTTTCGCGCATGGTCTTGATGACCTTGTCCAGGCTGACAAAGTGCGTGCCATTGCCGCGCAAGGCCATGCGCGCGGCGTTGATGGCCTTGACCGAGGCAATGGCGTTGCGCTCGATGCACGGAATCTGCACCAGGCCGCCCACCGGGTCGCAGGTCAGGCCCAGGTGGTGTTCCATGCCGATCTCGGCAGCGTTCTCTACCTGTTCGGGGGTGCCGCCCAGCACAGCGCACAGCGCACCGGCTGCCATGGAGCAGGCCACGCCCACCTCACCTTGGCAACCCACTTCGGCGCCGCTGATGCTGGCGTTTTCCTTGTAAAGGATGCCGATGGCTGCTGCCGTGAGCAGGAAGTCCACCACGCCTTCGTCGGAGGCACCCGGCACGAAGCGTCGGTAGTAGTGCAGCACGGCTGGCACGATGCCCGACGCGCCGTTGGTGGGCGCCGTGACCACTCGGCCGCCCGCGGCGTTCTCCTCGTTCACGGCCAGGGCGTAAAGGTTCACCCAGTCCAGCACCTGGAGCGGGTCCATCAGGGCTTTTTCGGGGTTGGAGGTGAGGTCGCGGTACAGTTGCGGCGCGCGTCGCGTCACTTTGAACCCACCGGGTAGCGTGCCCTCGGTGCGGCAACCGCGTTCCACGCAACCTTGCATAACGGACCAGATGTGCAGCAGACCCCGGTGCACTTCCTCATCGCTGCGCCAGTGGCGTTCGTTCACGCGCATCACGCCAGCAATGGACAAGCCATGCTCGCGGCACCGCTGCAACAGCTCGTCGCCCGTGCGGAACGGGATGGGCAGTTGCGTTGCATCTGGAGCAATGACCTTCTGGCGCTGGCCGTCTGCGGCAACTTCTTCGCTCACCACAAAGCCACCGCCCACCGAATAGTAGGTGCGCTCAGCCAATACCTTGCCTTCAGCGTCCCACGCCGACAGCAACATCCCGTTGGCGTGGAAGGGCAGGGTCTGGGTGCGGTGGAACAGCAGATCTTCCTTGCTGTTCCAGGCAATGGTGTGCTTGCCCATCAAAGCCAGGCGCTTGTCGGCTTGTATGGCAGCGATGGCAGGCTCGATGTCCTCGATGGGCACGGTTTCGGGCTCGTGCCCGCACAGGCCCAGCAGTACAGCCTTGTCGCTGCCGTGCCCCTTACCGGTGGCACCCAAGGAGCCGTACAGTGCGCAGCGCACCCGCGCCACCTGTTCGAGCAAGCCCGCTGATTGCAAACCCAGTGCGAACATGCGTGCAGCCCGCATGGGGCCCACGGTGTGAGAGCTGCTGGGGCCGATGCCGATCTTGAACAGGTCGAAGGCGGAGACTGCCATGGGTATCGTCCTCAGGCGCTGGTGGCGCAGGTTTCGCGAAGGTCAGCCGCAAAGGCTTCCACGGCTTCGGGCGTGGTGTCCCACGCACACATGAAGCGGCAACCGCCGCCCGCTATGAACTGGTAGAACTTCCAGCCCTTGGCGTACATGGCCTCGATGGCTTGCGGCCGCAATTGGGCAAACACCGAATTCACCTGTGGCGCGTGCAGCACGTTCACACCTGGAATGTGGCGGATGGCCTCGTACAGCTGCTTGGCCATGGCGTTGGCGTGGCTGGCGTTGCGCAGCCATACGTTGTCTTCCAGCAGCCCCACCCAGGGTGCCGAGATGAAGCGCATCTTGGACGCCAACTGACCCGCCTGCTTGACGCGGTAGGCAAAGTCTTCCGACAGTTCCCGGTCGAAAAAGACCACCGCTTCTCCAATGGGCAGGCCGTTCTTGGTGCCGCCGAAGCACAGCACGTCTACCCCGGCGCGCCAGGTGATTTCGCTCGGATGGCAGCCCAGCGCGGCCACAGCGTTGGCAAACCGAGCACCGTCCATGTGCAGCTTGAGCTTGCGCCGCTTGGCGATGGCCGAGATGGCGCGCACCTCTTCCACCGTGTAGACCGTGCCCAGCTCTGTGGCCTGCGTGATGCTCACTACCCTTGGTTTTGGGTAGTGAATATCGCTGCGTTTGGTAACCAGCTGTTCAATGGCATCCGGCGTCATCTTGCCCAGGCGGGCAGCGGGGCTGTCACTTTCGGTGATGAGCAGCTTGGAGCCGTTGGAGAAGAATTCGGGGCCGCCGCATTCGTCAGTCTCGATGTGAGCCACCGGTGTGCAGATGACCGAGTGGTAGCTCTGGCACATGGCGGCCAGCGCCAGCGAGTTGGCCGCCGTCCCGTTGAAGACGAAGTAGACGTCGCAGTCTGTCTGGAACAGGTCACGGATGGCGTCGGTGGAGCGTTGGGTCCAGATGTCGTCGCCATAGCCCGGCTGGTGGCCGCTGGCATTTGCCTGCATGAACCAGTGCGTTGCCTCGGGACACATGCCGGCGTAGTTGTCGCTGGCGAAATGTTGGGTGTGAGGCGAACGCACGGTCATGAATACTCCTTGAATTTTTGTTTTTATTCGCTGTCGGTCACGGGCACGCAGCTGCAGAACAGGTTGCGGTCGCCATAGACGTTGTCGATACGGCCAACGGGCGGCCAGTACTTGGCATGCGCGCGGGTGGAGGCGCTGGCGGCGCCCACGTCGCGACCATAGGGATGGGGCCAGTCGGCCTTCATCAGGCTGTCAGCCGTGTGCGGGGCGTTCTTCAAGGGGTTGTCGTCCTTGGGCCAGGCACCGGTTTCCACCAGACGGACTTCCTCGCGGATCGCAATCATCGCGTCGATGAAGCGGTCCAGTTCCTCCAGCGTCTCGCTCTCGGTGGGCTCGACCATCAGGGTGTTGGCCACGGGGAAGCTCAGCGTGGGAGCGTGGAAGCCATAGTCCATCAGGCGCTTGGCCACGTCCTCGGCCATCACGCCGCTGGTGTCTTTCAGGCCGCGCAGGTCCAGAATGCACTCGTGCGCCACGTGGCCGTTGGCCGACGCGTACAGCGTGGGGTAGTGGTCAGCCAGGCGCTTGCTGATGTAGTTGGCCGCAAGGATGGCTGCTTCGGTGGCGTGCTTCAGGCCTTCGGCGCCCATCATGCGGATGTACATCCACGAAATGGGCAGCACGGCCGCGTTGCCGAATGGTGCTGCGGACACCGCGCCCACCTTGGCGTCAATGGGTGCCGCGCCGCCGCAAGCACCTTGCGCCTGTGCGGTGGCATGGCCGGGCAGGAAGGGGACCAGATCTTCCACCACGCAGACGGGGCC
>CAMLOF010000193.1 GCA_946481585.1 uncultured Macromonas sp.
ATCTACAACACCCTGCCCCACAACCTGGACCGCCTGCTGCGCCGCCACCCGCTGCCATGCCCGGTGGCCTTTGTGGGCGGCACCCAGTCGGCCGAGATGAAGCAGGTGGGCATGGCCATGACCCACAAGCTGGTGGGCAAGACGCCCGGCGACCGCCTGCAGATGGTGGAAGGCAGCCACCTGTTCCCCATGGAAAAACCGCTGGACACGGCCGCTGCCGTGGACCGGGCGTTGCGCAGCTTCTGAGCCCTGACGGCTCAGGCCGACCAGTTCACCAAGCCGGTGGCCGAAGTGGCCAGAATGAGCAACCCAAACGCAATGCGGTACCAGGCAAAGGGCACAAATGAATGGGTAGCGATGTAGCGCAGCAGCCAGCGCACACACACCCACGCACTCAGGAAAGAAAACAGCAGGCCTACGGCAAACATGGGAATGTCTGCCGCCGACAGCAAGGCCCGGTCCTTGTAAAGGCTGTAGGCCCCCGCGCCAATGAGCGTGGGCATGGCCAGGAAGAAGCTGAAATCCGTAGCGGCCTTGCGCGACAAACCCAGCAACATGCCGCCAATGATGGTGGCGCCGCTGCGGCTGGTGCCCGGCACCAGGGCCAGACACTGCGCCAGGCCCACCTTCAGGGCGTCCCAGGGAGTCATGTCGTCCACCTCGGCCACGCGCGTGGCTGAGGCTGGCCTGCGTTCAGCCCAAAGAATGATGAAGCCGCCCAGGATGAACGTGGTTGCCACCACTGTGGGCGTGAACAGGTTGGCCTTGATAGCCTTGCCCAGGAGCAGGCCCAGCACCACAGCGGGCACAAAGCCAATCAGCACATTCAGGGTAAAGCGCTGCGCCTGGCGTTCATTGGCCAGGCCCACCAGCGTGGAACGTATGCGCTGCCAGTAAACAATGATCACCGCCAGAATGGCACCGGTCTGGATGGCGATCTCGAACACCTTGGCGCGTTCGTCGTGGAAGCCCAAAAGCGTACCGGCCAGGATGAGGTGGCCGGTGGAAGAAATGGGAAGGAATTCGGTGAGGCCTTCGACCACCCCCATCAGGGCGGCCTTGGTCAGCAGTACAAGGTCCATGCTCAGCGTTCAGTCGGCAAAGCCACGAGTGTAGGGGCTTTGCCGAGCCTAGCGCGTGTCAGTACCCCCAACCGTCGCGGCGGCCACGGCGGTCATCGTCGTCGTCCCAGCGGTCGCGCCGGTCGTCCCAGCGGCGGTCATCCCAACGGTCATCACCCCTGTAATGGTGGTGCTTTTTCCAGTGCTTGCGGTGCCCAGGCGGCGCCCAGCCAATCACGCGCGGTTGGGGCGCAATTACCACGGCAGGCGGCGGCCCGTAAATAACGCGGGGCACCGGGCGCACCACCACGGGCGGCGACACCACCACCGGGTAGCTGGGGTAACCCACCACCACGGGCGGGGCGTTGCTCACGCCCACGCTCACGCCGGGCTGGTGCACACCTACCGACCAATAAACGTCTGAGGCATGGGCTTGCCCCATGCTGGCCGACAGCGCCCAGGCACCTGCAGCCAGGGTGACCACGGCCACCGCCCGGCTCCAGCCGGAGGTGCGTTGCCATGGCAGCGAGAGCATCTTGGATCGACTCATGATTGACTCCTGTGTGTGGGTCTTCTGACCCCATACGCCGATTACAGCCCAGCCAGCCGTTACGCGGTCCCCACAGACTGTCACAGTTGTGAACAAACGTAACGTATGCGTTTGCCACCTAGAATCGCGGCCTCCCTGGCGCCCTTGGCCGACTCATGCGCACAACCTCACTGCCCCAACTGCTTGACGACATTCATGCCGAAGCCTGCAACCTGTTTGGCCAGGGGCGGGTGGCTGACTACATACCGGCGTTGGCACAGGTGCCGCCCCGCCAGTTCGGCATGGCGGTGGCCCTGGTCAACGGGCAAAGCCATGCGGTGGGTGACGCGCACGTGCCCTTCTCGCTGCAGAGCATCACCAAGCTGTTCACCTTTGTGCTGGCACTCAAAACCGAAGGCGATGCCTTGTGGCAGCGCGTGGGGCGTGAACCTTCGGGCGCAGCTTTCAACTCCATCGTGCAGCTGGAAACCGAAAGCGGCATACCGCGCAACCCCTTCATCAACGCGGGGGCGCTGGTCATTACCGACATTTTGACCACCCGCTACGCCCACCTGGACTACGCCCTGCTGGGCGCCCTGCGCCGCCTGGCAGACGAGCCCAACCTGCACTGGAACCCGGCGGT
The DNA here is from genome assembly GCA_946481585.1 of uncultured Macromonas sp. The sequence goes on from CAMLOF010000193.1 coordinate 2,234, forward strand.
GGCGCGTTCAGAGCGGGAAACCGCGCACCGCAACATGGCCATGGCCTACTTCATGAAGAGCCACGGCAACTTCCACAACGACCCCGAACTGGTGCTGGACAACTACTGCCGCCAGTGCGCCACCGAGATGAGTTGCGCACAACTTGCCCAGGCCACCATGTTCCTGGCCAACGGCGGGCGCGACCTGGGCCGCGCTGGGCAGCCCGACGAACAGGTTTTGAGCGCGGACGACGCCCGCCGCGTCAACGCCCTGATGCTGACCTGCGGCGCCTACGACGCCGCCGGAGACTTTGCCTACCGCATCGGCCTGCCCGTCAAAACCGGGGTGGGCGGCGGCATTGCCGCCATCGTGCCCGGCGTGGGCACCGTGGCCGTTTGGGCACCCGAGCTGGACGCCAAAGGCAACTCCGTGGTGGGTGCCTGGGCGCTGGAACGTCTCGTACAAGCCACGGGGTGGGGGCATGCGGGGCTGTAAGTCGCCCTAGAATCGGCAGATGACCAAGAACACCGCCGCTTCCACCAACCCCAACGCGCCCAGCGAAGGCGCCGAACACAAGCCCAGCAACTTCCTGCGCCAGATCATTGAACACGACCTGGCCCAGGGCACCTACGCCACGCGCAAGTGGGGCGGCAGCCCCGGCGACGCCGCCCACCACGAGGCAGGCGTGCCCGACCCGGCCAAGATCCGCACCCGCTTTCCGCCCGAGCCCAACGGCTACCTGCACGTGGGCCACGCCAAGAGCATCTGCCTGAACTTTGGCCTGGCGCGCGACTACGGCGGCGTGTGCCACATGCGCTTTGACGACACCAACCCCGAGAAGGAAGACACGGAATACGTGAACTCCATCCTCGACGCGGTGCAGTGGCTGGGGTTCAAGTGGGAAGCCAACGGCCAGAACCACCTGTACCAGGCCAGCGACTACTTCGACTTCATGTACCGCGCGGCGGAATGCCTGATTGAAGCTGGCCACGCCTATGTGGACGAGCAGACGGCCGAGGAAATGCGCACGAACCGGGGCGACTTTGGCAAACCCGGCGTGAACAGCCCGTTCCGCAGCCGCACGCCTGCCGAGAACCTGGCGCGCTTTCGCGAAATGCGCGACGGCAAGCTGGCCGACGGCGCTGCCGTGCTGCGCGCCAAGATCGACATGGCCAGCCCCAACATCAACCTGCGCGACCCGGCCATTTACCGCATACGCCGCGCCACGCACCACAACACGGGCGACAAATGGTGCATCTACCCGATGTACACCTTTGCCCACCCCATTGAAGACGCGCTGGAGCAAATTACCCACAGCATTTGCACGCTGGAGTTTGAAGACCAGCGCCCCTTCTACGACTGGCTGCTGGAGCGCCTGACCGAAGGCGGCCTGCTGAAGGCCCCGCCCCCGCGCCAGTACGAATTTGCCCGCCTGAACCTGACCTACGTGATTACCAGCAAGCGCAAGCTGGCGCAACTGGTGAACGAAGGCAAGGTGAGCGGCTGGGACGACCCGCGCATGCCAACCATTGTGGGCCTGCGCCGCCGCGGCTACACGCCCGAAGCCATTCAACTGTTTGCCGAACGCATAGGCGTGACCAAGAGCGACAGCTGGATTGACTACAGCACGCTGGAAGGCTGCCTGCGCGAAGACCTGGAAAACAAGGCCCACCGTGGCATGGCCGTGCTGGACCCGGTGAAGCTGGTGCTGACCAACTGGGCCGAAGCCTTTGGCAGCGACGCCTACACCGAGGAATGCACCCAGCCCGCCCTGCCCCACTCGGCCGTGGCCGAAGGGCAGACCCCGCCGCCCGAGCGCCGCTTCAAGATTGGCAAAGAGGTGTGGATTGAGCGCGAGGACTTTGAAGAAGTGCCGCCCAAGGGCTACAAGCGCCTGTTCCCGGGCAACGTGGTGCGCCTGAAGGGCGGCTACGTGATCGAATGCACCGGCTGCGCCCGCGACGCCAACGGCCAGGTGACCGAGGTGCACGCCAAGGTGATACCCGGCACCAAGAGCGGCACCCCCGGCGCCGACAGCGTGAAGGCCAAGGCCGCCATTACCTGGGTGGGCGTGAACGACGGCGTACAAGCCGAAGTGCGCCTGTACGACCGCCTATTTACCGAAGCCCAGCCCGACGCGGGCGGCAAGAACTTTTTGGACGCACTGAACCCCGACAGCCTGAAGGTGGTGACAGCCTACGTGGAGCCGTCACTGGCTGCTGCGCAGCCAGACCAGAAGTTCCAGTTCGAACGGCACGGGTACTTTGTGGCCGACCGGGTGGAGCATGGGGTGGGCGGGAAGGTTGTGTTCAACCGGGTGACGGGGTTGAAGGATAGTTGGGGGAAATAAGCCCCGAAATCTAAAAAATCCAGCGCAGCATGTCGCGGCGCTGGTTTATTTACTGTCCGCGCCCGACCCAAAGCAACTGCTGATTGTGCTCAAGAAAACTGTCGTTCAACGTTCGAGGTAAAGGGCACCTTGCGGATTGCCGCAAGGCGCGCCCCAAACTGACGAGTTAGACCGTTGCTTGAAACTGAATGCCGTAGACATTGCGCCCCCTGCGATTGAGATCGACGGTCATCAGCAGCATCTCTGCCCCGGGTTCATACAACTGAATGTGCTCGTGAAGTGCGGCCACTTTTGCCTCGTCATTTAACGGTAGGTCTGAGATGCCGGACGCTGGAACGAAGTCGAATGGAAGCGCGTGCACGCCGAGATGGCAGAACTTGTGTAAATCCAGGACATAAACGCCCCTTCCTCGCTCTGCGATCTGGACACGAAGTCCAGGATTAGCTCGCTCTTGAACCACGAGTGCTCTAACGGCACAACAATTAACAAGGTATCTAGCTATAGCGATGGTGGCTTTCGCGGCCAAAGTCTCATCTCCGGGGAAGAACACACTCTTGGTCAGTTTGAGAGCGTCGTTTGGCTCCTTGTCGGCATGCGCGCCTTCCTTGTCCGCAACTGATCGGATGAAGTCGCGAAGCGTCATCTTGTAGCTGAATAGTCGCTGATCAAGCCATTCTGAAACCGGCAACGTAGGTCCCGACTCATTGAACAGCATTTCCATTTCACTGCTGCCTCTTCCGTCAAAGCTCATTCGGCTTGGAATGTACAAAAAGGTGTGTTCATCGACCATCAACTGGCTGCCAACTAAAGGGTGAAGTTGGATACCCGGGAAGTACTGCGGAAGCAAAGAGATATCTCTTCGACTTTGCGAGTCACAGAGCAACTTTCGAAGTTCTGCCGCGATAGGACGGTAGGCGTGCCGAGCGCCGCCGTAGTACGCACCGACATTGACGCCAATGACTTGGAGCGAAGCGTTGAAGTGCTCGGTAAGCATGCCGGACTCAGGTGTTCACTCTACGGATTGGAAAGGACATCTGGCCAAATCTGGACAGTAATTCACTGTAGTTGTACTCCAAACTGACCTCCCCCACCCACACCCAATATCAACCGCTGCGTCGCCCGAGTAGCCCCCACATAGAACAGCCGCGCTTCCTCGCGCTCGTCCTCACCCGGCGTGGGCATGTGCCCCACGCCCACCAGCGCCACCACGGGGAATTCCAGCCCCTTGCTCACGTGCATGGTCATCACCTTGATGGAGTCGGCGGCGGGGTCAAAC
>CAMLOF010000194.1 GCA_946481585.1 uncultured Macromonas sp.
CCTTGCGGAACCAGCCTCGCATCCCCGGCAAGGGGGTGGCGTAGGGAACGGTCAGCTGCTCGGCACGCAGCACATCCGGTGCGCTGCGTTCGGGCTCATTGTCTTCAGGCAAATGGCGGCGCAAGCGGCTGTCGAGCAGCTTGCGCGTGTAGGGGTGCTGCGGCTGGGCAAACACCTGGTCCACGGCCCCCTGCTCCACCAGATGGCCACGCTCCATCACTGCCACCCGGTCTGCAAACTGGCGCACCAGGTGCAGGTCGTGGGTGATCATCAACACCGCCATGCCCATGCGCTGCTGCAACTCGCCCAGCAGATCGAGTATCTGGCCGCGCAGGCTGGCGTCCAGCGCTGTGGTGGGTTCGTCGGCAATGAGCAGCTTGGGCTCGCTGGCCAACGCCATGGCGATCATGGCCCGCTGGCGCTGGCCGCCGCTGAGCTGGTGCGGATAGGCTGCTGCACGGCGTTCGGGCTCGGGTATGCCGGTGGCACGAAGCAACTCCAGCACACGCTCCCTGGCACGTTCGCCGGTCAGCCCCTTCTTGAGAAGCAGCACTTCCGCGATCTGCGCACCTATGGTGTAGAGCGGGTTGAGCGCCGTCATAGGCTCCTGGAAGATGCAGGCCACATCGTCACCGCGAACGCCACGCAGCTCCCGCTCACTGCATTGGAGCAGGTCGCGGCCCTGCAAGCGCGCCTGTCCACTCACCTCGGCTTGTGGCACCAATCGCAACAGGCTGAGGGCCGAAACCGTCTTGCCCGAACCGGATTCACCCACCAGCGCCAGCTTTTCCCCGGCGTTCAGCGTCAGGTCAATGCCGTGCACCACGGGCTGGCCGCCAAAGGCCACCCGCAGACCGTGCACCTCAAGCAATGGAGGCTGCACTGGTGCTTCTGCAGCGTTGGCCTTGTTCATGCTTCAGCCTTTCGCGGGTCCAGGGCGTCGCGTAGCGCGTCACCCATGAAGGTGAGCAACAGCAGCGTGACCACAAGCACGCCAAAGGTGGAAAGCGATATCCACCACGCGTCGATGTTGTTCTTGCCCTGGCTGAGCAGTTCCCCCAGCGATGGCGTGCCCGGCGGAACACCCAAGCCGAGGAAGTCGAGCGAGGTCAGCGCCAGGATGGATGCGCTCATGCGGAAGGGAAGAAAGGTGACCACGGGCGTGAGGCTGTTGGGCAGGATGTGGCGCCAGATGATCTGGCCGTTGGTCAACCCCATGGCGCGGGCGGCACGCACGTAGTCCAGCTGGCGGTTGCGCAGGAACTCGGCCCGCACGTAGTCGCTCAGGCCCATCCACCCGAACAGGCTGAGCAGCACCAGCAGCAGCGCCACGCTGGGCGCAAACACGGCGCTGAAGATGATGAGCAGGTACAGCTCGGGCATGGAGCCCCAGATTTCGATGAAACGCTGGAAGGCCAAGTCGGTTTTACCTCCAAAGTAGCCCTGCAATGCACCGGCGGCCACGCCAAGTACGACGCCGATCACCGTCAACGCCAAGGCGAACAGCACGCTCACCCGGAATCCGTAGATCAGCTGCGCCAGCAGATCGCGCCCCCGATCGTCGGTACCCAGCCAGTTGTCGCGCGACGGTGCCGATGGGTTGGGCTCTTTGGCAAAGTAGTTCAGCGTCTTGGGGCCGTAGGGGTTCAGCGGGTAGATGGCCCAGTTGTCGCCAGCGCTCAGGCGCTCTCTTATGTAGGGGTCCAAATAGTCGGTGGGGGTCTCAAAGTCACCGCCAAAGACCGTCTCGGGGTAGTCGTGCACGAGTGGTGTGTAGAACTGCCCTTCGTAGCGCACCAGCAGCGGCCGGTCATTGGACAGAACTTCGGCAAACAGGCTGGCCACCACCAGCACGCAAAACGCAATCAGGCTGACGTAGCCGAGCCGGTTGCGTTTGAAGCGCAGCCACGCGCGCCGAGATGGTGACAAGGGCCCGGATTCAATCGAACTTGACACGAGGATCCACCCAGACATAGCAGAGGTCGCTGATCAGCTTGGTCACCAAGCCGATCAACGTGAAGAGATACAGCGTGCCCAACACCACAGGGTAGTCGCGCCGGATCACGCTCTCGTAGCTCAGCAGGCCCAGACCGTCGAGCGAAAACAGCGTCTCGATGAGCAGCGAACCTGCGAAGAACGCCCCCACGAAGGCTGCGGGGAAACCAGTGATGATGGGAATGAGCGCATTGCGGAACACGTGCTTCCAGAGGACCTGACGCTCGCTCAGGCCCTTGGCGCGAGCGGTCAGCACATACTGCTTGCGTATCTCTTCCAAGAACGAGTTCTTCGTCAACATGGCCGTGACGGCAAAGCTGCCCAGCACCATGGCCGTGACCGGCAAGGTGATGTGCCAGAGGTAGTCCACGATGCGCGCGCCCCACGACAGTTCATCCCAGTTCGCCGACGTGAGGCCGCGCAGCGGGAACCACTGCAACTGCCCGCCAAAGATGACCAGCAGCGCCACGCCCAGCACAAAGCCAGGGATGGCGTAACCCACCAGCACCAGCAGCGTGGTGACCAGGTCGAAACGTGTACCGGCACGCACTGCCTTGGCCACGCCCAAGGGCACCGCGATCAGGTAGCTGATGAAGAAGGTCCACAACCCCAGGCTGATCGACACCGGCAGCTTTTCCACCACCAGTTGCGAGACGGCCTTGTTCTGGAAAAAGCTGGTGCCCAGGTCAAACCGTGCGAACTGGCCCAGCATCTGAAAGAAGCGCTCATGCGCCGGTTTGTCAAAGCCGTACAGCGCCTTGATCTGTTCCAGCCGCTGCGGGTCCACCCCTTGCGCGCCCCGGTAAACCGAGCCGCCTTCCGCGCCGCCCACCGCGCCCGCTCGGGCCTCGGCCAGGTACTGTTCCACCGGCCCGCCGGGCACGAACTGGATGACCACGAAGGTGATGAGCAGAACCCCGAACAGCGTCGGGATCATCAGCAACAGGCGTTTGAGGATGTAGGCCCACATGGATGTTTCTCCGCGTCACTTGGTTGCGGCAGCCGGTTTGGCCCACCAGGTGTCAATGGCCCAGCCCTCGCCAGAGGCGTAAGGAGGCATGTCCTTGGGACGCTCCAGCCGCCAGGCGTTGTAGGCCATGCGGTGCGTGGTGGCCGACCATTGCGGAATCAGGTAGTGGCTGTGGCTGATGACGCGGTCCAGCGCATGGCACGCCGCCAGGAACTCGGGCTTGGTGTGTGCATCCGTCATGCGGGTGATGAGCGTATCCACCGCCGCGTTGCTCACCCCAGCAAAGTTGCCAGAGTCCTCGGTACGCGCAGCCACGCTGCCAAACAGGTCGGCGTATTCGGCACCCGGGTTTTGGGTGCCGCCGTAGGCAATCGAGATGATCTGAAAGTCAAAAGTGCGCAGGCGCTGCTGGTAAAGCGCAAAGTCCACCGGGCGGAAGTTCAGCTCTATGCCCAGCTTCTCCAGGTTGCGCGACCAGGGTGTGACAACGCGCGCCCCCGTCTCGGCACTGTCCAGGTACTCCAACACCATGGGCTCGCCCTTGGCGTTGCGCAGTTTGCCATCCTGCACCGTCCAACCCGCCTCACGCAGCAGCGCCTGGGCGCGGCGCAGGTTGGCGCGCAGGGAACTGTCGCCGTCGGTGCGCGGCGGCTCGTACATCGGGCCGAACACCGCTGGCGGCAACTGCTTGCGCCAAGGCTGCAGCAGCGCCAGCTCATCCGCATCCGGTGCGCCTTGGGGTGAACACTCCGTGTTGCCAAACAGCCCGCGAACCCGCTGGTAGCTGTTGTAGAACATCTGGCGGTTCATCCACTCGTAATCCAGCGCCAGGCCCAGCGCCTCGCGCACGCGGATGTCGTCCAGCGGTGCGCGGCGTGTGTTGAGCACATAGCTCTGGAAGCCCGTGGGCAGGCGGTGCGTGAATTCGCCCTTGACCAGTTCGCCACTGTCAAACCGCTTGCCGTTGACACGGCGCGCCCAATCCCCCGCCGAGAAGAAGCGCATCAGGTCGAACTCGCCCGCCTTCAGCGCCTCCAGCCGGGCGGTGTTGTCCTTGTAGATCTTGACGGTGATGCGGTCGAAGTTGGCCGTGCCCTTGCGCACCGCCAGGTCGCGGGCCCAGTAGTTCGGGTCGCGCACGTAGGTGATGTCCTTGCCAAAACGCACCGGCCCGATCTTGTACGGCCCGCTCCCGATGGGAATGTCCATCACCACCTGGTCGAAGGTTTTGCGCTGGCCGGTCTTGGGGTCGATCTCGTTGCCCCAGGCGCGGCTGAACACAGGCAGCCCACCCACCGTGATCGGCAATTCCCGGTTGGGCTTCTTGAAGCGGTATCGCACAGTGCGCTCGTCCAGCACGTCCAGGCCCGCCACGTCGGCCAGAATGGTCTTGTACGCTGGCGAGGTGTGCGGCCCCATCAGCGTGTCGTAGCTGAACTTCACGTCGGCCGCCAGCACTGGGTCACCGTTGTGGAAGCGCGCCTCGCGCCGCAGGCGGAACGTCACCGACAATCCGTCCGGTGCGGCGGTCACGTCCTCGGCCAGCAGGCCGTAGGCGGCGCCGCTCTCGTCGGCGGCACCGGTCAGCAGGCTGTCAAACATCAGGTCTGACAAGTAGGCAGGCGCGTTGCCACGCAGCGTGAAGGGGTTGTACTTGTCGAAGGTGGACACCCGCAGGTTGCTCACCAGCCGCAACTCACCGCCCTTGGGGGCGTTCGGGTTCACGTAATCAAAATGCGTGAAGCTGGCCGGGTACTTGAGTTCACCCCACAGCGCGTAACCGTGGGCCGCCCAGGCAGCAGGTGCCACCAGCACAGCCGCCAATGTCAGCGCCGACGCCAGCGTGCGCCCCGCCGACGGGAACCAGGAAAGGCGGCGGGTACTGGAAGGGTGGGCGCGCATGCGACAATTCTGCAGGATTTTTTCTGGAGATTGACTCATGGGTTTTCTGGCTGGCAAGAAATTGCTGATCACGGGCGTGCTGTCCAACCGTTCCATCGCTTACGGCATTGCCAAGGCCTGCCACGAACAAGGCGCGGAACTGGCCTTCAGCTACGTGGGCGAACGCTTCAAGGACCGCATCACCGAGTTCGCGGCAGACTTCGGGTCGAATCTGGTTTTTGACTGCGATGTGGGTGATGATGCCCAGATCGAACAATTGTTCCGCGACCTGTCGGCACACTGGCCCACGTTTGACGGTTTCGTGCACAGCATCGGTTACGCCCCGCGCGAAGCCATTGCTGGCGACTTCCTGGACGGCCTGAGCCGCGAAGCCTTCAAGATCGCACACGACATCAGCGCCTACAGCTTCCCGGCCATGGCCAAGGCGGCCCTGCCCTACCTGAACGACAACTCCGCACTGCTGACCCTGACCTACCTGGGTGCCGTGCGCACCGTGCCCAACTACAACACCATGGGCCTGGCCAAGGCGTCGCTGGAAGCGTCCGTGCGCTACCTGGCCGAGTCGCTCGGCGCCAAGGGCCGTGGCCTGCGCGCCAACGGCATTTCCGCCGGCCCCATCAAGACGCTGGCTGCCAGCGGCATCAAGGGCTTCGGCAAGATCCTGAACGTCGTGGCCGAAAACTCCCCCATCCGCCGCAACGTCACCATCGAAGACGTGGGCAACGTTGCCGCCTTCCTGATGAGCAACCTGGCAGCTGGCGTGAGCGCCGAAATCACCTACGTGGACGGTGGCTTCAGCCAGGTGGTGGGCGGCATTGCCGAACCAGCCGAAGCCTGATAGCTTCACACCCCGCCAACAAAAAGGCAGCTCGTTGAGCTGCCTTTTTGCTGTCTGAGCAGAAGGGTTACTTCTTCTGAGGCGGCAAGTCCGTGCACGAACCGTGCGCCACCTCTGCCGCCATGCC
>CAMLOF010000195.1 GCA_946481585.1 uncultured Macromonas sp.
TGCTGGAAGTGCGCAACAAGATGAAGGCCAAGGAAGCCGCAGGCGGCAAGAAGACGCTGCTGCTGGGCCCCAACTGCCCCGGCCTGATCACGCCCGACGAGATCAAGATCGGCATCATGCCCGGTCACATCCACAAGAAGGGCCGCGTGGGCGTGGTGTCGCGCTCCGGCACGCTGACGTACGAAGCCGTGGCACAGCTGTCCGAGCTGGGCATTGGCCAGTCGTCCGCCGTCGGTATCGGTGGTGACCCGATCAACGGCCTCAAGCACATCGACGTGATGAAGGCGTTCAACGACGATCCGGACACCGACGCTGTGATCATGATCGGTGAGATCGGTGGCCCCGACGAGGCGGAAGCCGCCCAGTGGTGCAAGGCCAACATGAAGAAGCCCATCGTCGGCTTCATCGCTGGCGTGACTGCCCCTCCGGGCAAGCGCATGGGCCACGCTGGCGCGCTGATCAGCGGCGGTGCCGACACGGCCGACGCCAAGCTGGCCATCATGGAAGAGTGCGGTTTCAAGGTGACCCGCAACCCGTCCGAGATGGGCAAGCTGCTCAAGGGTCTGCTCTGATCCCTGGCCGGGCCTTGCCCGGTCTGACTCCCGCTCTGAAGGGTCCGCGGCATGCGGGCCCTTTTTCTTTGTGACAAGACCAGGTCGGTGACACCCGTGGCGCTACACTCATGCGTCACACTACCCGCCATCACACCGCCCGCCCGATGAAATGCGACTTCTTCAGCCTCAGCGACGCGGGCCGTGTTCGACCGAACAACGAGGATGCGGTAGCGGTGGTAGCCGAGTCCGGGCTGGCCATATTGGCCGACGGGATGGGGGGCTACAACGCGGGCGAAGTGGCCAGCGCCATGGCCACCCGAATCATCAGCCAGTCCCTGGCGCCACGCCTGCAAGCGGGCATGATCAACACGCGCGACATCCGTCAGTGGCTTGTGCAAAGCGTAGAAGCAGCCAACCTGGCCATTTACGAAGCCTCCCTTGCTGACCCCGCCTACCGAGGCATGGGTACCACACTGGTGGTGGCGGTGTTCAACGGTGCACGCCTGACCGTGGCGCATGCCGGAGACTCGCGACTCTACCGTTTGCGCCAAGGGCAACTCGCCCCGCTCACCCGCGACCACTCCCTGCTGCAGGAACAGATCGACGCTGGGCTGGTGCCACCTGAACTGGCGCGCACGGCGCAGTACAAGAACCTGGTCACACGCGCTGTGGGGGTGGAATCCTATGTGGACCTGGCCTTGGCAGACCACGTGGTGCAGCCAGGAGACACCTACCTGCTGTGCTCCGACGGCTTGAACGACATGCTTACCGACGCCCAGATGGCGGCCATCCTGCGGCGCGAGCGTGCCATGGCCACCGCAGGGCACGCCCTGGTGGAAGCAGCCAACGCCGCCGGGGGACGAGATAATATTTCGCTGGTGCTGGTGCAATGCTCACCGGACCCGGCACGCGAGGTGTCACCGTCCCGCCCGGTGCCGCTGTAGAACCAGAGCCCTAGACCCGGGGGAGACCTGCATGACCAGAATCACCATCTCGATGGAAGGGGTGGACCTCAAGGAGTTCGAACTCACGAAGGAGCGGACCACGCTCGGGCGGCGTCCGTACAACGACATCGTTATCGATCACTTGGCGGTCAGCGGCGAACATGCCGTCTTCGTCCAGAAGGACGGACAAGTGTCCATCGAAGACCTGCACAGCACGAACGGCACCTACGTCAACGGGAGGGCGGTACGCACCGCCGTGGTGGGGGCGGACGACCAGATCGAGATCGGGCGCTACCGCATCAGCGTGCTGCCAGCGGGGCATGTCCCTGCACCGCCCGTGGAACCCGAACCGCCCGCCTCCTCACCCGCTACTGCGTCTGCACCCGCGCAGAACCGCGCAGCGCGCATACGGGTGATCAGCGGCCCTGCTTCTGGCAGGGAAATGCCGTTGATCAAGGTCGTGACCACGCTGGGCAAGCCTGGCGTGGCAGTGGCTGCCATCACGCAGCGCGGCACAGGTTACACCCTGACACTGGTGGATGGTGACACCCTCCCCACGGTCAACGGCCAGGCGGTGGCTGGACAGGAACCTGTGCACTTGAAGCACAACGACGTGATCAGTCTGGCGGGGACCGAGATGCTGTTCCAGTTCACCGGCGGCCAGTGATGAGGAGAAAGACCATGACACCGATGCTGCGAACCTTGCTGCTGCCATTGCTGGCACTGCTGCTTCCATGCATGGCGCTGGCGCAGAAAAACGATGAATGGCTGGCCAAGTCGGACATTGCTCTGCGCAAGGCTGCAGGCGATCAGCAACCCGTGGTTTCACAGGTGAAGGCGCAAACGCCCTTGACCAAGACCGGCCCACGCTCTGGCCCCTGGACCCAGGTTCGCACCCCGAATGGGCAGGTGGGCTGGGTGCACATGTTCGATCTGCAAAAGCCCTCCGGTCCGTCTGCCAGCGCACAGCCAGCAGGCTCGGGGCTGATGCGCACGCTGAGCCTGGCGGGCAAGAGCGCCAGCGGCTCCACCACCGCCACCACGCTGGCGGGCGTACGCGGCCTGGAAGCAGAAGACATTGCGAAGGCATCTCCCAACCCGGCTGCAGTCGCACAAGCGGAAAAGCTGCAAGCTTCGGCGGATCAGGCACGGCAGTTTGCCAGTGCCGCCAAGCTGAATGCCCGTGAGGTGGATGAGCTGCCGACGCTGCCTCTTCCCAGCGTCAGCTCAGCGCAAAAATGATGTGAGAGTCCACGCATGAACACACGTCTGACCACATCCCGCCGCGCTGGCTCGGCCATTGCTCTGGGCCTCGGCCTGCTGTTGAGCGCCTGTGTGAGCAACCCCTCGCAGCCGGGTGACAACTCTTTCGCCCAGGCCCTGGGCGCCCTGTCGAGTGCCGCCGCGCAAAGCGGCGTGCCTGTGGGCGCGCTGGGCAGCCAGGCATCCACGCACCTTCAGACGCTGCAACTGGTCGTGCAGTCTCTGGACAACATGGACGAGACGCGCGAAATCGAACTGGGCAGGCAGCTGTCGTCTGTTCTGCTGGGTAGCGCCAGAGCCTTGAATGACGAACCCACGCAGCGCTACGTGAACCGCCTGGGCCGCTGGATCAGCCTGCATTCCAGCCGCCCGCATCTGCCCTGGACCTTCGTGGTGCTGGACAACCCGGGCTTCAACGCCTTTGCCGCGCCAGGGGGCTACGTCTTCGTGACCAGGGGCCTGCTGGAGCGCACCCCAACCGAGGCAGAATTGGCTGGCGTGCTTGCCCATGAGATCGTTCACGTGACCCAGAAGCACCACCTCAAGGCCATGGTCACACAGGCGCGCACTCAGCTGGGCACTCAAGCTGCGGGGCATTTGCTGAGCAGGAACGGCGGCGACACGGTGAGCGGCATGCTGCTCAACCTGGGCCGCGAACTTTACGCCAAGGGCTTGGACCGCGCCGACGAGTTCGAGGCCGATCGCATGGGTGTGGCCTTGGCCACGCGCGCGGGCATGGACCCTTACGGGCTGCTGGCGCTACTGCAGCAGATGTCCGGCGAGCAGACCAACGACCCCGCTTTCACGCTGGCCTTCTCCACACACCCGCCGACTCTGCAAAGGGTGGAATACCTGCGGCAGGCCATGGGCAACCGGTTGGACAAGTTTGCCGCATCATCCTCGCCCACGCTGGCGCAGCGCATCCGTTCGCAGCGCAGCCGCTGAAGGCGCAAGAAGGAACACATGCGCCCCTGGCGGCACCTGCGCCGTACCCTGCTCACTGCCCTGCCGGTACTGTTTGCGCTACTGGCCGCTGGCGGTTGGAGGCATCCCGCCATCGTGCAGAAGCTGGATGCCTTTGTGTACGACGCTCGCCTTCGCGCCAGCATGCCCAGTACGCTGGACGACCGCATCGCGATCATCGACATCGACGAGCCGAGCCTGGCGGAAGTGGGCCGCTGGCCCTGGTCGCGTGACCGCGTGGCCGCGCTGGTGGACGAGCTTTTCGTCAACCAGCGGGTGGCGGTGCTGGGCATGGACGTGGTCTTTGCCGAGCCAGACGAAAGCTCCGGGCTCAAGCGCTTGCAAGCCCTGGCGGACGGCCCGCTCAAGAACGAGAGAGGCTTTCAGCGTGAGTTGGCGCGGCTGGCACCCGAACTGGACAACGACCAGCGCCTGGCCCAAGCCTTGCACGACCGCCCGGTGGTGCTGGGCTACTATTTCACCAGCGACCGCAACGGCCACCGCTCTGGCGTCCTGCCAGAGCCCGTCATCACCCGCGACAGCCTGGGCGGCCAAGGCTTCCACGCCACGCAGTGGAACGGCTACGGCAGCAACATTCCCGCACTGGCTGCAGGCGCCGCGCAGGCGGGCTTCCTCAACGCCATCGTTGACGCAGACGGCGTGGTGCGCTCATTGCCCCTGCTCGCGGAGTTTGAGGGCAACTACCACGAGTCACTGGCGCTGGGCGTGTTCCGCGCGCTGGCGGGCATGCCCGACGTGATGCCCGGCTTCCCCTCTGGCGATCTGGAAAAAACCTACGCTCACCTCGCCAACGTGGTGCTGGCACAAGGGGACCGCACATTCGCCATTCCGGTGGACCAGCGGGTCGCCACTCTCATTCCATTCCGGGGCGCGGGTGGCCCGCAGGGTGGGTCATTCACGTACCACTCGGCGGCAGACGTGCTGCAGGGCAAGCTCCCCCCCGGCACCCTGGAAGACAAGATCGTGCTGCTGGGCACCACCGCACCTGGCCTGATGGACCTGCGGGCCACTCCCGTGAGCGAGGTGTACCCGGGCGTGGAGACACACGCCAATCTGCTGTCGGCGCTGCTGGATGGCCGCTTGCCCGTGCAGCCTGACTACGCGATGGGCTTCGATCTGCTCCAGACACTGGCTGCCGGACTGCTGTTGCTGGCCCTGCTGCCACGCCTGAGCGCCTTGTGGTCCGCATTGATGACGGCCGCCGTGGCTGCCCTGCTCATCGGAGTCAACGCCTGGCTGTACGTGTCAGCAGCGCTGGTGCTGCCCATGGCGTCTGCGCTGCTGATGGTGTTCGCCTGCTACGCCATCGACACCGCCTACGGCTACTTCGTTGAAAGCCGCTCCAAGCGCCAATTGGCCGGGCTGTTCGGCACCTACGTGCCACCGGAACTGGTTGATGAGATGGTGAAGGAGCCCGAACGCTACGACATGCGCGCCACCGAGCGGGAGCTGACGGTGATGTTCAGCGACATGCGCGGCTTCACCAACCTGTCCGAGACCATGTTACCCCAGGCCTTGCAGGAACTGTTGAACCGAGTGTTCAGCCGCCTATCGGCGTGCATACGGCACCAACGCGGCACCATAGACAAATTCATGGGGGACTGCGTCATGGCCTTCTGGGGAGCCCCGATGGAAACCCCCGAACATGCCCGGCTGGCCGTGCTGGCAGCGCTGGACATGCGCCAGGCCATTGCCGCCATCAACCGTGAGCACGCTGCGCAAGGGCTGCCACCCATCGGCATGGGCGTGGGCCTGAACACCGGGCACATGTGCGTGGGCGACATGGGCTCCGACCTGCGCCGCAGCTACACGGTGATCGGCGATGCGGTGAACCTGGGCTCACGCCTGGAGGGGCTGAGCAAGCACTATGGTGTGGACATCATCGTCAGTGAGAGCACACGCGCGCAAGCGGGGGATGGCTTCGTGTGGAAGGAGCTGGACCGGGTGAAGGTCAAGGGCAAGGAAGAGGCTGTGACCATCCATACGCTGTTGGGCCGCCTGGAGGACATCACCCCCGCTCAACAGGCCGAGCTGACGCAATGGCACGATACGCTGCAGGCCTACCGTCGGCAGGA
>CAMLOF010000196.1 GCA_946481585.1 uncultured Macromonas sp.
CTCAACCCGCACATCGAGGACATCACCCGCCGCCTGGCGCTGGACGGCTTCATGGCGCTGGCACCCGACGCGCTGACCCCGCTGGGCGGCTACCCCGGCGACGAAGACAAGGCCCGTGCCGAGTTTGCCAAGCTGGACCAGGCCAAGACGCGCGAGGATTTTCTGGCCAGCGCCGCCTGGCTGCGCGCCCGTGCCGACGGCAACGGCAAGCTGGGGGCCGTGGGCTTTTGCTATGGCGGCGGCGTGGTGCACTGGCTGGCCACGCGCCTGCCCGACTTGCAGGCCGCCGTACCGTTCTACGGCAACAGCCCTGCGCCCGAAGAGGCGGCCAAGGTGAAGGCGCCGCTGCTGGTGCATCTGGCGGCGGTAGACGAGCGCATCAACGCCGCTTGGCCAGCTTACGAAGCGGCGCTCAAGGCCGCAGGCGTGCCCTTCACCATGCACCAGTACCCGGGCACGCAGCACGGCTTCAACAACGACACCACCCCGCGTTACGATGCCGCTGCGGCCCAGCTGGCGTGGGCGCGCACACTGGAGTTCTTCAAAACCCGCCTGACCTGACGCGACCCACCTCTATGTACCTGCCCGCCCACTTTGCCGAGACCCGCCCCGAGGAACTGCACCGCGTCATCCGCGAACACCCCTTGGGTATGCTGGTCACGCCCGGCGAGGCGGGCATGGACGCCGACCACGTTCCCTTCGAGTTCGACCCCGAAGCAGGGGCACACGGCGTGCTCACCGCCCACGTGGCGCGGGCCAACCCGCTGTGGCAGCGCTGCCCCACGGGCACGCAGGTGATGGTGGTGTTCCGTGGCGCGCAGGCCTACATATCGCCCAGCTGGTACCCCAGCAAACACGAAGCGCACCGCCAGGTGCCCACATGGAACTACGAAGCGGTGCACGTGCACGGCACGCTCACCGTGCGTGATGACGAGCGCTTTGTGCGCGGCCTGGTGGCGCGCCTGACGCGGCGGCACGAGGCCACCGAGCCCCAGCCGTGGAAGATGGGCGACGCCCCGCCCGACTACATCGACAGCATGCTGCGCAACATCGTCGGCATTGAAATTGCCGTGACCACGATGACGGGCAAGTCCAAGCTGAGCCAGAACAAGGACGAGCGCGACCGCCTGGGTGCCGCCGACGCGCTGGCGGCGCGGGGGCAGGCAGAGCTGGCCGCATTGATGCGGCGACCCACATGATCGGCACCAAGACACTGACTGGGTTCAGGTAACGGTCGAGATGCAGCCGCTCATGTTGCGGCCCCTTCCAGCGCTTGGCCGTCGGCTTGCCATTCGGCCTTGCCACCCTTGAATACGGCGACATCGGTGTAACCCAGTGCGTGCAGTTGCACCGCGACCTGGTCTGAATTCGTGCAGGTGGCGCTGGCGCAGTACACGACGATACCTGCGCCCTTGGCAGGCAGCAGTTCTGGCGCAAGCTCCTTCACCTGCCCGACGTTGATGTTCAGGGCGCCCGGCAAATGCCCCTGAGCGAAGTAGCGAGAGGGCAGGGCCTCCACCAGAACGGGCGGGGTGGCTGAGCGCAGGCCGTTGAGCAGATCGTGCAAGCTGATAGTCTTCATGGTTTACCTCAAATGGTTGCAGTAGAGATAGTTGCATGTGCAACTAAATGGACTATAAGCGCAATTCGTTGCATGTGCAACAATTAACCATGCCTGCCGACAAACGTCACCCCACGCCCCATTTCCTGGCCTGGGCCCGCCTCTTGCGGGCCCACAGGGTCCTCCTCGAGCGCGTTCAGGCCGATCTGGCTGCGGCCGAGCTGCCTCCGCTGGAGTGGTACGACCTGTTGCTGGAGCTGGACATGGCTGACGGCAACCGGCTGCGCCTGTATGACCTTGGCGAGCGTATGGTCCTCAGTCGAAGCAACCTGACGCGGCTATGCGATCGCCTGGAAAAGGAGGGCCTGATCTCGCGTGAACAATGCGCGGAAGACCGCCGGGGGCTGTTTGCCACGCTGACGCAGAAGGGCGCACAGATGCGCCGCGCCATCTGGCCGGTCTACAAGAGATCGGTAGAGCAGCATTTCTCCGCTCACCTCACGGAAGAAGAGGCCAATGAGTTAGCGTCGGTCCTGTTGAGGGTGCAGAACACCGGATCGTGACGGGGCGGCACCTGGCCGCCTAAGCCAACACCTCCCGCAGCCATGCCACCAACTGGTCGCTGGCCTCGCGTGGGGTGTCCAGGTGGCCGCCCGGTACTTCCAGGTAACGGCTCTTGGGGTTGGAGGGCAGTTTGTCCACGTAGTAGCCCCGCACGTTCCTGAACAGCGGGTCTTTTTCGCCAATGGCGGTGAACACCGGCAGATCGGCCGGGATGCGCGGTGCAGTCACGCCCATGTCGGCGTCTGACGCCGGGTCGAAGTACGACAGGAAGTTCTTGGCCGACGTGACGACGGGCTGCTGGCGGCCCTGGTTGATGTCGTTGAAGCGGTGCTTTTCGTCGCCCTGCCCCGCCGCGACCTTGGCGCGTGCGTCGTCAATGCTCTCGCGCACGGTTTTGAGCGTTGGGTAGTTGTAGTAACCGTAAGGGATGTGCCCGGGGGCCAGCAGCACCAGCGCGTGGGCCGTGCCGCCCCTGGCTGCGTGACTGAGCGCCGCAGGGCAGCCCATGCTGTGCCCCGCCAGAACGATTTTTTGCGCACCCTTGTCTTGCAGCTGCTTCACGTGGGTGGCCACCTCTTGCATGGCCTGGTCCCAGTGGCCGTCAAGGTAGCGGTTGCGTGACCAAGGCATGTCGGGCAGTGCCACCTGCCAGCCCAGGCTTTCAAACCGGCCCTTGAGGGTGGAGAAGTTGGGGTCGCTGGGCCCGCCGGGGTTCTTGCCGTGGAGCATCAGCACGCCTATCTTCCCGGCGTCTTGCGCCCACCCAGCGCCCGGGTACATGCCCAGCAGACCCAGGGCCAGAGCGTGGCCAAGTGCTTCGCGTCTTTTCATGTTGTCTCCTGGTTGGGTGGCGCCTTGTCCTGGCCCCTGCGGGGCATTTTCGGGGATTTTCCGGGGTGGACGTGCAGGTACTCCTGCGGCGTCATGCCCATGTGGCGGCGGAACATGGCGATGAAGGCCGAAGGGGTGACGTAGCCCAGTTCGATCGCCGCGTCTTTGACGGGGTGGCCTGCTTCCAGCAACGCAATGCCGCGCAGCACCTTCAGGCGCTGGCGCCAGTCGTTGAAGGTCATGCCCAGGTCGCGCAGGCAGCGCCGTGCCAGCGTGCGTTCGGTGGTGTGCACCCTGGCGGCCCAGGTGGCCAGCGGGGCCATGTCCCACGGGCGCTGCTGCAGTTCGTCCAGCACCTGCCGCAGCTGCGGGTCGGTGGAGGCGGGCAGGAAGCTGTCCAGATGCGGGGCCGCAGTCAGCTCGTCCAGCAGCACGTCGAACAGGCGCTGCTGCGCCGGGGTGGCGGGGTGCTCCACCGCGCCGTCGCGCAGGCGCGTGAGGATGGCGTCCATCAACGGGCTGACCGCTACCGTGCAAGGTTGGGCGGGCAAGGCGGTGCAGAGCTGGTCCTCCAGGTACAGCGTGGCGTAGCTGGCCGCGCGCTGGTTGCTGGCGCTGTGTTCCATGCCAGGTGGAATCCATACCCCGTACTGTGGCGGCGCGAGGAAGACGCGCCCGGCCATGGTGATTTCCAGCACCCCGCTCAAGGCCTGCACGAACTGCCCGCCGTTGTGCCGCCCCGGCGGGTAGGCGCTGCCAGCGGCCAGGTGCACCACCAGAAAGCGGGTGGGCTGGGTGAGCGTTTCTGCCAAGGGGCGCAACTGGCGGGCCGGGGGCATTTTGTCCACCTTGTCTTATGGTTTGTCTGTTTTGGCGTATTCAAGCCAATACTGCCACAACAGAATGGAGCCTACAAGGAGACGAAACCATGCCCACCTTTTCCCCTGCCCCCCAAGACCTGCAAGCCCTGGTGCCGCCCGAACTGGTGGACGCTTTCGAAGCAGATGGCGTGGTCTGCCTGCGCGGCGTGTTGCGCCCGGCCGAGGTAGACCGCCTGCGCCAAGGCATAGACGACAACCTGCGCCAGCCCAGCCCCCGCGCCAAGGTGGCCAGCCGGGCGGACGACCCGGGCCTGTTCATCGAGGACTTTTGCAACTGGCAGGAAAACGCGGCCTACCGGGACGTGATTGAACAGTCGGCGCTGGCGGCGGTGGCTGCCCGCCTGACGCGCAGCGAGCAAATTCGCCTGTACCACGACCACATGCTCACCAAGGAAGCGGGCACCCTGCAGCGCACGCCCTGGCACCAGGACCAGCCCTACTACAACGTGGAAGGCAGCCAGAACGTGAGCTTCTGGATACCGGTGGACCCGGTGTCGCGCCCGGCCACGCTGGAGTTTGTAGCTGGCTCGCACAAAGGGCCGTGGCTGATGCCGCGCACCTTCATGAGCAACGAGGCCAAGTGGTTCCCCGAGGGCAGCTTGGCTGACTTGCCCGACATCGAGGCCGACCGCTCGCGCCACCGCATTCTGGGCTGGGCGCTGGAACCCGGTGACGCCGTGGCCTTCAACATGCTCACGTTGCATGCATCCGCAGGGGTGGAGCCGGGGCGCCGGCGCCGGGTGTTTTCGGTGCGCATGCTGGGCGACGACATGCGCCACGCGCCGCGCCGCTGGAAAACTTCGCCCGACTTCCCCGGCCTGGCCGAGCAACTGCCGCCCGGCGCGCCCATGGCGCACCCGCTGTTCCCCGTGTTGTGGCCCAAAGAAGCAGCAGCATTGACCTGAGCTGGCCGCTTGTCGCCGCTCCCGGGGAGTTGAACCGACATTTGACGGTCATCAAACACAGGCAGCCTTCGCATACCCATACTGGTGTGATGTATGTTTAACAAGGAGGCTCCTCATGGCTCAGTACGCAACCGTTCAATCGATCATCGGGCAGGCGCTCGCTATTGGCACAGACGGCCAGGCCCGGCTGTTGAAGGTGGGTGATGTCATCGCCCTGGGCGAGACGGTGCGCCTGGGCCAGGGGGCGAGCATCGAACTGCTGCTGGACGACGGCGGCTCCATGGCGCTGGCCGACAACCAGACCCTGGTGATGGGCGCGGACGCGCCGCAACCCGCCGACACCGCTGCCACAGGGGCCATCACGGCGGTGATCCAGGCGCTGGAAAGCGGCGCCGACCTGAGCGAGGAGCTGGAAGCCGCCGCTGCGGGCCTGGCCGGTGGTGGTGAAGGCGATGGCAGCAGCTTCGTGCGCCTGCTGCGCATCGTGGAGGGCGTGACGCCGCTGGCCTACGATTACCCGATAGAAGCCAGAGAGCCCATCCGCGAGATCACCGGCCACGTGGAGCCGGTGCCTGAAGAGCCCGGGACCCAGGGCCGCCTGGCGCTCAGCGCCACACCACAAACAGTAGAAGGTGGTACGGGTATCACCTACACCGTGACGCTGGACCAGCCAGCCCTGACGGACATGACGGTCATCCTGAGCAACGGCGCGGTTGTGAAGGTGCTGGCGGGCGAGACCCAAGGCAGTGTGGTGGTGCCCGTTCAGGGCGACGACCCGTACATTGATGCCGAGACCGTGACCGCCACCGTGGGCGCGGTGCAGGGCGGCGGCTTTGACTCGCTGGTGGTGGACGACGGCGCGGCGGTGACCCAGGTGCTGGACACCGACAACCCCACCCGCGTGAGCGTGGCCATCACCGACGTGGACGAGGACGCGCAGGCCGCCGTGGTGACGGTGACTCTGGCCCACCCCGGCCAGACCGACGTGACCGTGCAGACCAACCTGGGCAGCGTGTTGATACCGAAGGGCGAGGTGAGCGGCACCTTCCTGGTGAACACCGCCGACCCGGATGTGTAC
>CAMLOF010000197.1 GCA_946481585.1 uncultured Macromonas sp.
CTGGCGAACTGCGCGCTGCCCCAGCGCTGCACTTCCTCGGTCAAGGGTGAGCCGGTGCTGCCCAGCGCTCGTATGCGGTGCAGGTCAAAGCCATCGACTTGCAGGGCTGGCAGGTCCACGCCTGCCTTCATGCAGTTGGCGTAGTAAGCCGCGCCAGCGCCAAAGAAGGTGACCTTGTGCCGAGCGGCAAAGCGCCACAGCACGTTCCAGTCGGGCTGTTCCTTGCTGCCGCCGGGGTTGCCGTCGTACAGCACGATGGTGGCGCCTGCGGCCAGACCGGTCACCTGAACGTTCCACATCACCCAGCCCGTGGAGCTGTACCAGTGGAAGCGCTCACCCAGGCTGTTGGCAGCAAAGCTGGCCCCCACGTCGTTGTGCAGCACCAGGGCCGACAGCAGGGTGAGCAAAATGCCGCCGTGCCCATGCACGATGGGCTTGGGCAGGCCGGTGGTGCCGCTGGAATACACCACCCACAGCGGGTGATCGAACGGCACCCATTCCGGCTCGAAGGCGGCGGTGGCGGCGTTCTCGCGGTCGGTCAGGGCCTCGAAGTCGGCCGCGCCAGGCACGCGTTCGGCAGCGTAGGGGGTGCGCAGGGTCACCACATGCTGCAGGCTGGGCAGGCCGTCGCGCAGTTCGGCCACGGTAGCCGAGCGGTCCATGGGGCGGCCCCCGTAGTGCACGCCATCGGCGGCAATCAGCACCACGGGTTCGATCTGGCTGAAGCGGTCGAGCACGGCGGCGGTGCCCATGTCGGGCGCGCACAGGCTCCATACAGCGCCGATGCTGGCGCACGCCAGCATGGCCACGGCCGTTTCGGGCACGTTGGGCAGGTAGGCCGCCACGCGGTCGCCGCGCTGCACGCCCATGTCCTTCAACGCCAGCGCCAGGGAAGCCACCTGGCGGCGCAGGTCGGGCCACTTCAGCACGCGCACGCGGCCGCGCTCGTCCTCGCTGATGATGGCGGGGTGCCCGGCGGCGTGGGCCGCGTCAGCATGGCGCAGCACCTGCCGGGTGTAGTTCACCTGCGCGCCGGGGAACCAATGGAATTCGGGCATGGGGCCGCCCGTCAGCACAGCGCTGTGCGGTGTGGGCGATTGCAGCTCGAAGTAGTCCCAGATGCTCTGCCAGAAGCCGCTCAGGTCGGTGGTGGACCAGCGCCACAGGTCTTGGTAGCTGTCGAACGTCAACCCACGCTGCTCGCGCAGCCAGTTCTGGTACAGGCGCATCTGGGGTACGTAGGGCGGCGCGGGGTTGGCGCTGGCGGTTTGCATCTTTGTGTCTCCTGAAGGCGGAGCATAGGCCAATCACAAATTTGGTTTCTATCGCCTGGGCGTCAGGGGCGCAACCCCGTGGCTTGCCTGCACACCTTTGGTGCGGGCAGAATCTCGCCACTTTCCAAATTTCGAGGAGTGAGATTCACCATGTTCCAATGGACAGAAAAATCCGACGCGGCCCTGCAGGCGGGCGGCGTCATCGGCCCTGACGAACGGCTACCCTGGCCGCAGACCACCGTCATGGGCGTGCAGCACCTCATCGCCATGTTCGGCGCCACGGTGCTCGCGCCCATCCTCATGGGGTTCGACCCCAACGTTGCCATCCTCATGAGCGGCATCGGCACGCTCATCTTCTTCGTCATGACCGGCGGCAAGGTGCCCAGCTATCTGGGTTCCAGCTTTGCCTTCATTGGTGTGGTGATCGCGGCCAGCGGCTACGCAGGGCAGGGGCCCAACGGCAACATCGGCGTGGCGCTGGGCGGCATCATCGCCTGCGGCGCGGTGTACTTTGCCATCGGTGCCATCGTGCAGGCGGTGGGCACGGGCTGGATCGAGCGCTTCATGCCCCCCGTGGTCACCGGCTCGGTGGTGGCGGTCATCGGGCTCAACCTGGCTGGCATCCCCATCAAGAACATGGCGCCCACGGGTTTTGACGCGTGGATGCAGGGCGTCACCTTCGTGTGCGTGGCGCTGGTGGCGGTGTTCACCAGCGGCATGGTGCAGCGCCTGCTCATCCTCATGGGTCTCATCATTGCCAGCGTCATCTACGCGGTGCTCACCAACGGCATGGGCCTGGGCAAACCCATGGACCTGAGCGGCATTGCCAACGCGGCGTGGATCGGCATGCCCAACTTCAGCGCCCCGGTGTTCAGTGCCAACGCCATGTTGCTGATCGCGCCCGTGGCCATCATCCTGGTGGCCGAGAACCTGGGCCACATCAAGGCCGTGACCGCCATGACCGGCAAGAACCTGGACCAGTACATGGGCCGTGCCTTCATGGGCGACGGCGTGGCCACCATGGTTGCGGGCAGCGCCGGGGGCACGGGTGTCACCACCTACGCCGAAAACATCGGCGTCATGGCCGCCACCAAGATCTACTCCACCGCCATCTTCGTGGTGGCTGGTGCCATGGCTGTCGTGCTGGGTTTCAGCCCCAAGTTTGGTGCCGTCATCCAGGCCATTCCGCTGGCCGTCATGGGTGGCGTGTCCATCGTGGTGTTCGGGCTCATCGCCATCGCGGGCGCCAAGATCTGGGTGGACAACCGCGTGGACTTCTCCAACAACAAGAACCTGCTGGTGGCCGCCATCACCCTGGTGCTGGGCACGGGCGACTACACCCTCAGGTTCGGTGAATTCGCGCTGGGCGGCATCGGGACGGCCACTTTCGGCGCCATCCTCCTGCACGCCCTGCTCAACCGCAAGGGCTGATCCGTCGCGCGTCACGCCAAGGCCTGCTTGCCCGCCGGGGCGGCAGGCCTTTTTTGTATCTTCCGGCTTCGTCAGGGTAAACCCGCTGCGCCGCAGTAACCGGCTATTACCCCTTGTGCCAACCGCCCGCCAACAATCAAAGCCCGATCCACGCTATCCAAGGAGACTCCGATGGGCAAGAGGCTGTTGATGATCTGCGGTGACTACTGCGAAGACTACGAAACCATGGTGCCCTTCCAGGCACTGCAGGCCGTTGGCCACACGGTGCACGCCGTTGCTCCCGACAAGAAAGCTGGCGACTGGATCCACACGGCCATCCACGACTTCGAGGGTGCCCAGACCTACAGCGAAAAGCCGGGCCACCGCTTCACGCTCAACGCCAACTTCGCCGACGTGAAGCCCGAGAATTACGACGCGCTGGTGATTCCCGGAGGGCGCGGCCCCGAGTACCTGCGTATGCACGCCAGCGTGGTGGCCATGGTCAAACACTTCACCGGCAGTGGCAAACCGGTGGCGGCCATCTGCCACGGTGCCCAGCTGCTCGCTGCCACAGGCGACATCAAAGGCCGCACCATCTCGGCTTATCCGGCCTGTCAGGTGGAGGTGGAGCTTGCGGGCGCCACCTACGCGCCCATCGCGGTGGACCAGGCGGTCACCGACGGGCCTTTCGTCACCGCGCCAGCGTGGCCAGCACACCCTGCGTGGATTGCGCAGTTCCTGGAGGTGCTGGGCACCCGCATCAGCCACTGATGCCAAAAAACGCCCGGGCGGCGCACAATGCGCGCTGGATCACCGCGCAGGAGTGTCGTCATGTGTGAAATCTTCATCAGTGCCGATCCCGACAGCTACGCCAGCCGCACCCGCTCGGTGCGGCTGCATGGCGTGGTCACCAGCATCCGGCTGGAGAACCTTTACTGGGATGTGCTGGCAGAAATCGGCGAGCGCGACGGCATGACCGTGGTGCAACTGATCGAGAAGCTCTACGACGAACTGGTTGCCGCACGTGGTGAGGTGGGCAACTTCGCGTCCTTCCTGCGGGTGAGCGCCCTGCGGTACATGGCCTTGCAGGCACATGACCGCATCCCCATGGACAAGGCCGTGCCCATCCGCTCGCTCGACGCCCGCGCCGTCCTGCAGGCGCTGCCGTCACATTGGGCACTGACCCCTTCGGGGGCCCGGCACCACGGAGATGCCGGACCACCCGCCGATCAGTCGATCTTCACGTACTCGTAGTCCACCGGCTGCTGGTTGATGCCCATGCGGGGAGGGGCGATCCAGCTGGCGTATTCGCCGGGCTGGTGGCAGGGCTGCATCAGCGAGTTGATGAAGGCCATGTCGGCGTCGTTGGGCAGCCATTCGCCCTGGCCAGCTTGCCACTCGGCTTCGGTGAGCAGGCGGCCGTCGGGGCTGATGCGGTGGCCCGCGAACTCGCCGATGCGGCGGTTGAAGCCCTTGTGCGGCTGGGTGATGCGGAAGTCGATGCCCGCCTTCTCGATCACCTTGTTCCAGCGGTCGATGCCGCCCTGGCAGTCGGCGATGTAGTCGTCCAGCAGGCGGCTGTTGATGGCGCGCAGCGCGGGCACGTCTTCCTTCACCAGCTTGCCGTCCACCACGCGCTCCACGGCGTAGGTGTCGTTCTGCAGTTCGTGGTCGTCCTTCAGGTTGGCTTCGTTGAAGCGGCCCTTCAGTCCGGCGCTGAAGGCGTCGGCGGCGTTGGACGAAATCTCGGAGCCGAACAGGTCGCGCGTCACGCTCATGTGGAAGTTGGCCTTGCGCTGCAGCAGCGGCAGGTCCACCACGCCCAGCTTGCGGATGGCTTCCACGTCATACGGGTCTTTGATGCCCGCCTTGACCATGGCGTTGCAGGTGGCCTCGATGGTGCGGCCCACACCGGTTTCGCCCACAAACAGGTGGTGCGCCTCTTCCGTCAGCATGAAGCGGCAGCTGCGGCTCAGCGGGTCGAAGCCGCTTTCGGCCAGCGCGGCGAGTTGCATCTTGCCGTCGCGGTCGGTGAAGTAGGTGAACATGAAGAAGCTCAGCCAGTCGGGCGTGCGCTCGTTGAAGGCGCCCAGGATGCGCGGGTTGTCTTGCTGGCCGCTGCGGCGTTCCAGCAGGGCTTGGGCTTCCTCGCGGCCGTCCTTGCCAAAGTACTTGACGAGCAAGTACACCATGGCCCACAGGTGGCGGCCTTCTTCCACGTTCACCTGGAACAGGTTGCGCATGTCGTACAGGCTGGGCGCGGTCTTGCCCAGGTAGCGCTGCTGTTCAACGGAGGCGGGTTCCGTGTCGGCCTGGATGACGATGAGGCGGCGCAGCAGCGAACGGTATTCACCGGGCACCTCTTGCCACGCGGGCTCGCCCTTGTGGCGGCCACAGGGAATGGTGCGGCCTTCCACCTTGGGCGCCAGCAGAATGCCCCAGCGGTACTCGGGCATCTTCACGTAACCAAACTTGGCCCAGCCCGCCGGGTCCACGCCCACGGCGGTGCGCAGGTACACGTCGGCTTCCTGGAAGCCGTCGGGCCCCATGTCCTTCCACCAGTCCAGGTAGCCGGGGTGCCAGCTTTCCAGCGCGCGCAGCAGCGTGCGGTCCGACGACAAATCCACGTTGTTGGGAATGGTGTCGTCGTAGCTCACTTCAACAAAACGGTCGCTGTTGACCGACTCGGGGGCTTCGATCAGGGTGTCTTCCTGGCTCATGCGGGTCTCCTGGGTGGATGAGTATGCACTTTAGTGCTTCTGCTATTGAAGCGATGTGCAGTATCGTGCCTGGATTGGGTGTGGGATTTGAGCCAGATCAAACCGCGTGCAGATGACGGGCGGACTTTGCATGGCCGGGCCAGCGGCGTAAACTGGAGCGCATTCAGGAGCTTTTCCCGGTGAACATCCTTTCCATCGCCCAGTCGGGCATGCAGTCTGCGCAGCTTCGGCTGGACAGTTCTGCCCACAACGTGGCCAACCTGCCTACCCAGGGTTTTCGCCGCCAGGAGGCGGTGGCCGAGGCCCAGCCCGAGGGCGGTGTGAGCACACGCTTGCAAAAAGCGCAGCAACCCGGCGTGAACCTGGAAGAGGAAGTGGTGGAGCAGATGTCGGCCAGCTTTGCCTACAAGG
>CAMLOF010000198.1 GCA_946481585.1 uncultured Macromonas sp.
GCAGGGTCAGGCCTGCCGCAGCTGACGAGGTCCATGAGAACATCCCAGACCCCTGTCTGCACCCGGCGTTCGCGGAGAAACAGATTTTGTTTCTCATGAGGCTGAGAGCCTCTGAGCCCGTTTGCGGGGTGGGTGTCAGCGCCGCAGCGACGACACCACGATGCCAGCGACGATCAGCGCGAACGCCACCCCGTGGTACACCCGGGGCGGCTCCCCCAGGAAAGCGGCCGACAAGGTGGCGGCGAACAACGGCGTGAGGTTGTTGAAGAAGCTGGCCACCGTGGGCCCTGCGCGTTGTACGCCAATACCCCAGCAGCGGTAGGCCGCCAGCGAAGGGCCCAGGGCCACAAACACCAGCACGGCCGCCAGCGCCCAGCTCCAGTGAATCCATGGCTCGGGCGCGCCAGTGGCCCCCAGCCAGGCCCATTCCCCGGCAGTCAGCGCCGATGCCCATACCAAGCCCATCACCACCTGCGCGAGCAGGAACGCAGCCCAGTCGTTGCGGATCTCGGGGGATTCGTCGCGCCGCGTCAGCAGCCAGCTGTAGCACGCCCATACCAGCGAGGCCAGCAGCATCCAGGCATCGCCCGGCACCAGTTGCAGCGACATCAGGCGCTCCAGGTGCCCCTGGGTGAGCACCACCGTCACGCCCGACAGCGACAATGCCGCGCCCAGCAACGCTTGCCGTTTTATGGGGGCGTGGAAGAACAGCCGACCCACCAGCAGCATCCATACCGGCATGCTGGACGCCACCAGCGTCACGTTGGTGGGGGTGGACGTCTTCAGCGCCAGGTACTGCAGCATGTTGTAGCCCGCGATGGCCAGCAGGCCCAGCAGGGCGAAGCGCCGCCATTCGCTCCACAGTGGGCTGCCTCGGCGCAGCACCCACGCCGCCAGGGGCAGCAGCATCACAAAGGCCAGCACCCAGCGCAGAAAGTTGAACGTGACGGGGGGAATCCAGGGTGCGGCAAGGCGCCCCACCACCGCGTTGCCCGCCCACATCAGCGGCGGAACAACGAGCAGCAGCGCCGTGGCGGCGTCAAGACGTGCGGGGGCTGGAGATGACATGCCCGCACTGTATCAAGCGCGGCAGGGGCATTGACCCCATGGGGACACCTTCGCGTCACCTGCGTGGCACCATTGCAGGGTTCCAATTTCTGCAGGAGACGACATCCATGAGCATCACCAGCCGCGCCGTGCGTATCGATCAGCCCGGCGGTCCCGAACAGATGAAACTCGTCGAGGTGACCGTGGGTGACCCCGGCCCGGGGGAGGTTCGCATTCGCCACCATGCCATCGGCCTGAACTTCATTGACGTCTATCAGCGCACCGGCCTGTACGCCTTGCCCCTGCCGCTGCAGCTGGGTATGGAAGGCGCGGGCATTGTGGACGCAGTGGGCGAAGGTGTGACACATCTGCGGCCCGGCGACCGTGCGGCCTATGCCAGCCAGCCGCCGGGCGCCTACTGCGACGTGCGCGTGATGCCCGCGATGAACGTCTGCCGTCTGCCCGACAACATTTCTTTCGAAGAAGGCGCGGCCATGATGCTCAAGGGCCTCACGGCGCAGTACCTGCTCAAGCGTTGCCCGCCTGTTGAAGGCTTGCATCCAGGGGATTTCGTTCTGTTCCACGCTGCCGCTGGCGGGGTGGGGCTGATCGCCTGCCAGTGGGCCAAGGCGCTGGGCCTGCAACTCATCGGCACGGCTGGGTCCGACGCCAAGTGCGAACTGGCGCGTGCCAACGGTGCTGCACATGTCATCAACTACAACACCGAAGACTTTTTGCCACGCGTGAAAGAAATCACGGGCGGCAAGGGTGTAAAGGTGGTCTATGACTCTGTGGGCAAGGACACCTGGGACAAGTCGCTCGACTGCCTGTCGCCCTTCGGGCTGATGGTGGCTTTTGGCAACGCTTCAGGCCCGGTGCCGCCATTTGCGCCCGCCATCCTGGCGGCCAAAGGGTCAATCTATGTGACGCGCCAGACGCTGTTCAGTCACATCACCAGCCGCGAGCGCACCCAATCCATGGCTGACGACCTATTTGCGGTGGTCGGCAGCGGGCAGGTGAAGATCCACGTGGAGCAGCGCTATCCGCTGGAGCAGGTTCAGCAGGCCCACCGCGACCTGGAAGCCCGCAAGACCACGGGCTCTACCGTGCTGCTGCCTTGATCGCCTCGCCGGTCTCGCACCAGTAACGCAATTCGTTGCCGCGCAGGGGTTCTTGCACGGCTTGCAGGCCGGTGAAGCCGTGTGCGGTATCGGCGGGCCTCGCCTGCGCGCGGCGGTAGCTGGCCTGGTGAAGCAAGAACGGCTCGTTGCCCAGCACCGCGTAGGTGCTCACCCTCACCACGGGCTCTTCGAAAGGGGTGGCTTTGTTCACCACCTTGAGCAGGAACGACGAACCCTGCAACTGCGGCTCCACGTCCTCGGCCTGCGTAATGGCCGGGACGACGAGTGCCCGTGTGGCACCCGCATAAGACACATGACAAAGAATGGGCTGCGCCACGGCAAACGTGGCGGGCAGACACGCCACGGCCAACGCGAGCAACCAGCCCGAGGCCCGGCGCACGCCGTTGGGCTTCATGCAATGCAGGGGAGAGGTTTCGTGGTCCAGCGGCGCGGTTTGATGGGCGGTCATGCAGGAATGGCGGCGTTGAGGGGTGAACAGAGGCGGGGCACCCTCTTGATTGCTGATTTTAGCGGTTTGAGATGTTTGTGATTCATGGCTTACTGACCTCGCCCGCCTTCATGAGGAAAACGAATATACCCAGGAGTATTCTGAATACCAGATTAATTTCCATGGCATACATCATATTTTTTTATTCATATATCATAAAAATTGAAAGTGATTTTCATTAATGTGTGATGCGAATCACTAAAACATATTTCTCCTCATTGGATTCATATAATCAATTGACAATGTATGAAATGTGATTTATGCCAATAGGCATGTCATTGTCGTGGGTCCTTGAGGAGAAATCATGCGCATCAATCTACCTGTCACCAGCCGCGAATATCCGTTTCCTGGAGGGCATACCCTCGTTTCCACGACCGACAGCAAAGGGCGAATCCTCTACTGCAACCCCATGTTCATAGAGGTGAGCGGTTTCACCAAGGAGGAACTGCTTGGTCAGCCGCACAATCTAATCCGCCACCCCGACATGCCATCAGAGGCATTCAGGGACCTTTGGGACACCATTTCGTCCGGCAGACCGTGGTCCGGATTGGTGAAGAACCGCCGCAAGAACGGCGACCACTATTGGGTACAGGCCAATGTCACTCCTTTGATGCAGGATGGACAGCCCGCAGGCTATATGTCGGTCCGTACCGAGGCCAGCCGCGCGCAAATCGAGTCTGCCGAAGCTTTGTATGCGGCAATGCGCGCGGAAGAAGCGGCTGGCCGTCTGGTCCATCGACTGAAGGCTGGTCGGGTGGTCAAGGCCAGCTTGTGGGGACGCTTGCTCGAGCGCCTTCGTTTGGGGGCAGAGACGCGCTTGTTGCTGGTGTTGCTGGCCTCGGGACTCATGGGTTATGGCGTGTCGCGTCTGGCCGATGGCGCTTCTCTTTTGGCGCAAGCGCTTGCCGGGGGCGTGATCGTGGCTGGCTTGAGCGTAGCCTGGTGGTACTTGTCCCACCAGATGTTGCGGCCGGTGGGGCAACTGGTTCTGGCGGCCAACCGCATGGCCGGTGCCGACATGACGGAGCCTGTCGAGCAGACCCGCAACGACGGCTTCGGGCAACTGCAACAAGCCATGGGGCAGCTGAACGTGAACCTCATGTCGGTGGTGCGCGACGCGCGCGAGCGAAGCCTGGAAATGGCGAAGGCAACGGCGGAAATCGCGCAGGGCAACCTGGACCTGTCCCAGCGCACCGAGGCGCAGGCCAGCAACCTCGAGGAAACGGCCGCATCACTGACCCAGATCACGGAAACTGTTCGGCAGACGGTGGATTCGACCCGCCAAGCCAGCGCCATGGCAACGGCTGTCAACGAGACAGTCCATCGCGGCAGCGAGGCGGTGGAAGCCCTGGGCAGCACCATGCGTGAAATCCAGACGTCCTCTGCACGGATTGGGGACATCACTCAGGTCATTGACGGCATCGCGTTCCAGACCAACATCCTTGCGCTCAATGCTGCAGTGGAAGCCGCGCGCGCCGGAGACCAGGGGCGCGGGTTTGCCGTGGTCGCGTCCGAAGTGCGTTCACTGGCTCAGCGCGTTTCCATGGCGGCCAGGGAAATCAAAACGCTCATCGACGAGTCAACCAGCAAGGTCAACGATGGCGAAGCGCGCACGCTGGCGGTTCGCAGCGTGATGGACCAGACGGTGGAGGGTGTGCGTCAGGTCAATGGCATCGTCACCGAAATCAGCCACGCGGCGCAGGAACAGCTGGCCGGGCTGTCGCAGATCAACGCGGCGGTTTCGCAGCTGGACGGCATCACCCAGCAGAACGCCGCGCTGGTGGAGCAATTGGCCAATGCCGCCACGTCTTTGGAAGGCATGGCCCGCAACGTGACGGAGACGGTGCAGGTGTTCCGGCTCGACGGTACGAATCAGGCGCCGGCCCTGCAGGATGCCGTGACCCTCAGGGCCGCCAACAAGCGCAGCCTGCGGCTGGCGGCTTGAACGCTGCGTGTGCCGTCAGCCAGTACGGCGCACGCGCAGCAGCTCGTCCAGGATCAGGCCGATGGCGCCAGCGGTGATGGCTGCGTCGGCCACGTTGAAGGCGGGGAAATGCCCGCCAGGGAACACCGGCGACAGGAAGCGCCAGTGGAAGTCCAGCATGTCCACCACGTAGCCGTGCAGCAGGCGGTCCACCACGTTGCCCACGGCGCCGCCCAGCAGGCAGCTCAATGAGAAGGCGAACAGCTTCTGTCCGTGGTGGGAGCGCAGCATCCACAAAATGAATGCTGCCGCCAACAGCCCAATGACGGTGAAGAACCAGCGCTGCCAGCCCCCGGCGTTGGCCAGGAAGGAAAACGCCGCGCCAGTGTTGTGCACCCGCACGATGTTGAAGAACGACGTGACAAAGGTGGCTTCACCCGGGCGGTAGTAGCCCAGGATCAGCACCTTGGTGAACTGGTCCACCAGCAGGACGAGGAATGCCAGGCCCAGCCAGGTGAGCATGCCTTTGGAGGATGCCTTGCCCATGTGCCCGCCTTCAGGCCACGGTGCGGGCTTCACCCGCGCCGTACAGGTTGCTGGTGCAGCGGCCGCACAGGTCGGGGTGGGCCGCGTCATGGCCCACATCGTCGCGGTAGTGCCAGCAGCGGCCGCACTTGGCTGCGCTAGATGGGGTCACCTCCACCGCGAGTTCGGCACCCTGTTGCAGCGTGATGGCCGAGACGATGAAGACGAACTTCAGGTCGTCGCCCAGGCTTTGCAGCAGCGCGAAGTCTTCTTCGCCCACGGTCAACGTCACAGTGGCCTGGAGCGACGAGCCCACGTTGCCGGCGGCACGCACGTCCTCGATGGCCTTGTTCACTGTGGCGCGCAGCTCCAGCACGCGGCTCCATTTGGCCAGCAGCGCCTCGTTGGGCGTGCCCAGTTGCAGGTAGGTCTCGGTGAAGATGGATGGGGTGTTGCCCGCCAGCGCCCAGGCCTCTTCGGCGGTGAAGCTCAGGAAGGGCGCCATCCAGCGCAGCATGGCGTGAGTGATCTGGTGCAGCGCGGTTTGCGCGCTGCGGCGCGCCAGGCTCTTGGGCGCCGTGGTGTAGAGGCGGTCCTTCAGCACGTCCAGGTAGAA
>CAMLOF010000199.1 GCA_946481585.1 uncultured Macromonas sp.
TCGGGGGCGTAGGCGTCGCCTTCAAAGGCCTGGGCGATTTCGGTGACGACCACCCGCCGGGCCAGCGGCAGGGCCTGGGCGTAGATTTGCGCCCCCCCGATCACCCATACCTCTTGCGGTGTTTGTTCAAGGGCACTGCAGTGCGACAGGGCGGCCTCCAGGCTGGGCAGCACGACTGCACCTTCGGCCGCGAAGCCTTGGCGTGACAGAACGATGTTGAGCCGACCGGGCAGCGGCCGAAAGCGCGGGGGCAGGGATTCCCAGGTGCGCCGGCCCATGATGACCGGGCAGCCCTGGGTGTGGCGCTTGAAGTGGGCCAAGTCCTCTGGCAGGTGCCAGGGCAGGGTGTTGTCGCGCCCGATCACGCCATTGGCGGCGCGCGCGAATATCAGGTTGAGACGCATGGCCTGGGAGCATAGCAGGCCTGCTTTCGGTCGGGAGGCGTCAGTACCCCTGGGCGCTGCTAGTTGACGATGTGGGGGCCGTGCGGTAGCGCCGCAGCAGTTCGGTGGCGCTGGACTTGAGCAGCATGGTGTCGATGCCCACCGCCACGAACAGCGCCCCGGCATCCAGCCATTTGCGGGCCTGCGCTTCATTGGTGGCCAGGATGCCCGGTGCCTTGCCAGCGCGGAGGATGCGGGCGATGCCGTCCTCGATGGCGGCTTGGACATCAGGGTGGCCGGGGTTGCCGGTGTGGCCCATGCTGGCGCTGAGGTCGGCCGGGCCAATGAACACGCCGTCCACGCCGGGCGTGGCGGCGATGGCGTCGAGGTTGCGCATGGCTTGCGCTGTTTCGGCCTGCAACAGAACGCAGACCTGGGCGTTGGCTTCTTTCGCGTAATTGGGGTAGGCCTGCCAGCGCGAT
Organism: uncultured Macromonas sp.; assembly: GCA_946481585.1. Next base: position 866 of record CAMLOF010000199.1, read on the forward strand.
GAGCGTGCCAAGGCGCTGCCCATGCCGCGCACGCCATCGGGCGGGTACTTGGCGGCGGCCACCACCTGGGCGGCCTGCTCAGGCGTGTCCACCATGGGCACGAGCAGCGTCTGCACGCCAATGTCCAGGTACTGTTTGATGAGCGTGGTGCCTACGTCACCCGTGCCGATGGGCACGCGCGCCACGGCGTGGGACGGGGCCTGGCCCGGCGGCAGCGCGGTGCTGGCGCTGGCCACGGCCTGCAACTGGCCCAGCGTGCTGCGCACGTCGTTGGGGGCGTGTTCACCGTCGATGAGCAGCCAGTCGTAGCCGACGCCTGCCAGGAGTTCGGCGCAGTAGCTGTCGGCCAGACCCAGCCACAGGCCGATCTGGGGTTGCTTGGCGCGCAGCGCGTCGCGGAAGGTATTGGTGGGGACTTGCATGATTGGCTGAAAGTTTATGCCGGGTACAGGCCGCGCGTCTGCGCCATCAGCCGTGTGAGGCCGAGCAGGGCGTCAATGTTGGGCGTGGGCAGTTGCAGGTGCTGGCCGATGTCGCGCACCGCACCCACCAGGGCGTCGAGTTCGATGGCGCGCCCGGCTTCCACGTCTTGCAGCATGGAGGTCTTGAACGCACCGAGCTTGCGCGTGACGGCATGGCGGTCTTCGGGGCTCTGGTCGATGGCGCAACCGATGCGCGCGCCGATGGCTTGGGCTTCGCGCATGACGGCGCTGATGTAGCCGCGCACCAGCGGGTCGTCGAGGATGCGGTCGCAGGTGGCGCCAGTTAGCGCCGACACGGGGTTCATGGTCATGTTGCCCCAGAGCTTGTACCAGACGTCGCGCTGGATGCGGTCTGACACGGTGACGGCAAACCCCGCCTGTTCCAGCGTGGCTGCCAGTGCCTGGACGTGTGGGCTGGCGCCGCCTGCCGGTTCACCAATGATGAGGCCGTTGCCATTGACGTGGCGCACGTGCCCGTGGCCCGGCGTGGTGCTGCTGAGGTGGATCACGCAGCCGACCACGCGGGTGGCGGGCAGCGTGGCGGCGAGTTCGCCGCCTGGGTCCACGCTGGGCAGGTGGAGTCCATCGCACGGGCCTCCCAGCCCGTGGAAGAACCACCACGGCACGCCGTTCATGGCGACCAGCACCCGTCCTTCGGGGGCCAGCAACGCACGCACGGCGGGCGCTACGTCCTTGACGGCTGGGCCTTTCACGGCCAGCACCACCAGGTCTTGCGGTCCCAGGCTGGCGGGGTCGTCGCTGGCGTGTACCTGCAGGGTGCGCGTGCCTTGTGCACTGGTGAGTTGCAGGCCCTGGCCGCGCAGCGCCTGCAGGGTGGCGCCGCGCGCCAGCACGCTCACGCGCACATGGGGCAACTGGCTGAGCCAGGCGGCGAACAGGCCGCCAATGGCGCCCGCGCCGACGATGGCCACGCGCAAGGGGTTGGAGGCAGTTGCGGTCATACGGCGTAGCCGGGGTTGACCCGGTCGATGAGTCTTTGCATGGCGGCGAAGGAGTCTTCACCGGCACCAAAGTTTGGGTTGAAGTTGAGGGAGTCGCGCACGCATTTTTCCAGCACCGGCACGGGAATGGGGCGCAGCGGCCCCAGCGCCTGGGAAGCCACCTGCACTTCGCAAGCGCGCTGCACCAGCCACATCAGGTTGAAGGCTTGTGCCAGTGTGCGGCCGATGACCACAGGCCCATGGTTGCGCAGCAGCAGCACGGGCTTGCCGCCAGCGCTGTCCAGAATGCGTTGGCCTTCGTCCAGATGAACGGTAATGCCCTCGAACTCGTGATAGGCCACCTGGTCCCACAGTTGTGCAGCGTAGAAGTTGGTGTAAGACAGGCCTTCCTGCGTGCAGCACACGGCCAGCGTGGGGGTGGTGTGCACGTGCATCACGCAGTGAGCTTCAGGCATGGCTGCGTGTATGGCGCCGTGGAAGGTGAACCCCGCCGGGTTGATGGGCCAGTCGGAGTGGCCGACGATGTTGCCTTCGATGTCCACCTTCACGAGGTTGGAGGCGGTGACCTCGCTGTAGTGCAGGCCGAAGGGGTTGATGAGGAAGTGCGGCTCGGCGCCCGGCACGCGCAGCGAGATGTGGTTGTAGATCAGCTCCGCCCAGCCCAGGTGGGCAAAGATGCGGTAGGTGGCGGCGAGCTTGACGCGGGCGTCCCACTCCTCGGGGCTGAAGCGGGCGGGGCGGATGTAGGGGGATTCCATGGGGTTTGTCTCCGGCGTGTTTTGGGGTGGTCAGACGAAGCGGAACTGCAGGCGGCCGAGCGGGCCGTAGTCGGCGTCGAACAGGTCGCCTGCGCGCGCGGCCACGGGGCGCGTGAAGGAACCTGCCAGCACGGTTTGCCCGGCTTCCAGCCGCTCGCCCCAGGGTGCCAGTTTGTTGGCCAGCCAGGCAATGCCGATGGCCGGGTCGCCCTGGACGCCTGCGGCCAGTCCGGTTTCTTCCACCACGCCGTTCTGACGCAGGATGGCACCGCACCAAGGCAGGTCCAGTTCGCGCGGTGCGGCGCGGCCTGCGCCCAACACAATGCCCGCGTTGGCCGCGTTGTCACTGATGGTGTCGAACACCTTGCGCATGACCTGGGTATGGCGGTCGAACTGCTCAATGCGCGCGTCGATGATCTCGATGGCGGGGGTGACGTATTCGGTGGCGTCCAGCACCTGTTCCACGGTCACGTTGGGGCCTTGCAGCGGCGCCTTGAGCACGAAGGCCAGTTCCACCTCCACGCGGGGCTTGAGGAAGCGGCTGGAAGGGATGTCCAGCACCTGGCCGGGTGTGCAGGTGTAGAGCATGTCGTCGAGCAGGGTGCCGTAGTCGGGCTCGTCGATCTGGCTGGCCTGCTGCATGGCGCGCGAGGTGAGGCCGATCTTGTGGCCGATGACGCGCCTACCCTCGGCCAGTTGCAGCGCCACCCAGGCGCGGCTGATGCGGTAGCCGTCTTCCAGCGTCATGCCGGGGAAGCGTTTGGAGAAGTGTTCGACCTGCACGCGGGTCTTCTTGCTCTGGTGCAGTTCGGCGGCGAGTTCCTGGATCTGTGCGTCGGACAGCATGGGTCAGGCCTTGGGGGTGAAAAGGGGGTGGAGGTTGCTGTGCTTGGCGTCGAAGACTTCCTGGCCTTCGTCGATCTGCAGCGTGACGCCGATGTGGCGCCGCGAGAACAGCGGCTGGAAGTGCGACTTCGTGGCCATGAGCAGCGCGTCGCCGACCTTGCGGTGCGTGGCGGCGCTGCGGCCCCGGCCCATGCGCAGGTTGAGGTAGACGAAGGCGTAGTCGCCGTCGCCCCCCGCTGCACGGCCCGCCGTGCCACCATCTGCGACGGCGCAATGCGCGGCAGGGTAGGCGAGCACACGCGTGCCGCCAGTGGGGAAGACCTGGCGGTCGTCTTCGTCGCGCACGGCGAGCATGGTGTCGGCCAGGGCGCGGCACAGGGCCGACATGTCGCAGCCACCCTCATTGACAGGGCGGTCGAGGTTGGGTGTGTAGAGGATGACGAGGTGGGGCATGGCGACTTGTGCCTTCAAAGCCGTGTGGCGACAGAGGTGTAGCCGTCAGCCCGGGAGGCCTGGGCTGCTGGAATGGCTTTCCCGGTCACGGGTTCAACCGGGAACACGGCATTGATCTGCCCCGTGCCCGAAGCGCCAAAGTAAGGCGTGATCACCTCGGCGCGGCCCTGGTACTCGCTCCAGCCCAGTACGCCCAGCATCATGGCGGTGTCGTGCATGAAGCCTTCGCCATGGCCCTTGCTGGCGTATTCGGGCAGCATCTCGCAAAAGTCTTTCCACTGGCCTTGCTGCCACATCTCCACCACGCGGCGGTCGAGCTGTTCCAGGAAGGGGCTCCAGATCTTGAAGGCGTATTCCGGCGCCAGGCCGTTCTGCGCGAAACGGTGGCTCAGCGAGCCGCTGGCCAGGAAGGCCACGGTGCCGTCGTAGTGCTCCTCCACGGCCTTGCGCATGGCCCAGCCCAGGCGTGCGCTGTCGTTCAGGTAGTGCACGGTGCACAGGGCTGACACGGAAACCGCTTTGAAGTGCTGGTCTTCGTTCATGTAGCGCATGGGCACCAGGGTGCCGTATTCGGGGTCGAGCGTGGTGGCGTGGTGGGCCAGCGTCTCCACCTGGTGCTCGTTGCACACCTTGGCCAGCAGTTGCCCCAGTTCCGGGTTGCCGGGAATGGCGAACGGCATGTTGCTGATGAAGTGTGGCAGTTCGTTGCTGGTGTAGGTGCCTTGCCAGCTGGGCGCGCAGTTGATGTGGTAGTTGGCGTTGACCAGCCAGTGGGTGTCGAACACGACGATGGTGTCCACGCCCAGTGCCTTGCAGCGGCGCGCGATTTCCTTGTGGCCGTCAATGGCGTCTTGCCGCGTGCCCTTGCGCGGGCCGTCCAGCTCGCTGAGATACATCGACGGCACGTGGGTGATCTTGCCGACCAGTGCTACTTTGCCCATGGGTTCTCTCCTGTGTGTGGGGTTGCTTTTCGTTGCTGGGCTGCCTTTGTTTGGGGTGAAGAGGCGGGGTGAACACCTCCGCGAATGTCCCCCGGGTTTTGCTTCGCAAAACCCTCCTCCTTTATTTCGCTGCGGTGTTCACCCCGCCTCTTCATGGCGCTGCACCAAGGCCAACCAAGTGTTCCAACGTTGAGTACCCGCGCAACATCTGGATCAGCGGGACGGGGTACCCGGCGCAGCGAAATAAAGGAGGAGAAACGGGCTGTGCCCGTTTCGGGGGACATTCGCGGAGCCGGGTACCCTGGCGCGCTGATCCCGCCAAGGTCCATGAGCGAAACATGGGGGTACAAATCAAACACCCCAATGAGGAATATGGTGCGACCCCATGGAAACCGCCACGTTCTTGGGCTCCAGAAACACCTCGTAACTCCA
>CAMLOF010000200.1 GCA_946481585.1 uncultured Macromonas sp.
TGTGTTTGACATGCGTCAATGCAAGGCGGCGGCGGCGCTGCGATCCTTGGGTCATCACAAGGAGACCTTTTTCCATGGCCACCCCCGAAACCCTGCGCGTCATCCGCGATGAGCACATGGCCCTGTCTGCCATGTTGCAGTCCCTGCACCTGCTGGTCCAGCAAGGCCCGGGTGACGACGCCAAGCGCTTCTTCGACACGTTGCGCGCCATGCTGTTCTACATAGACGAGTTCCCCGAGCGGCTGCACCACCCGAAGGAGTCGGACCTGCTGTTTCCGCGTGTGGTGCGGGTGGCGCCCAAGACGATGGCGGCCATCGAACGGCTGGAGCAGGACCACATGAAGGGCGAAGCTTCGGTGCGCGAGATGCAGCATCTGCTGCTGGCCTGGGAACTGCTGGGCGATTCGCGCCGTGAGGCGTTCGTGGATGCTTACGACCGTTACATGCGCTTCTACCTGGAGCACATGCGGCTGGAGGAGCACGAGATACTGCCCGAGGCGGAGAGAAGCCTGAGTGCCGACGACTGGCGTGAGTTGGACGAGGCCTTTGGCGCCAACCGCGACCCGCTCACCGGCAAGTACCCGGCCACGCCGGAGTACGAGCGTTTGTTCCAGCGCATCGTGCACGACGCGCCAGCCCCCATCGGGCTGGGCGGCTGACGGTTCCTGACGCTGGCCCGCTCAGGCGGGCAGCGTGGCGAGCAGTTCGTCGAAGTTGCGCAGCAGTTGCCGCACGTCGTCGGCGCTGGTGGCGGGTGAGCACAGCATCATGCTGTGGAAGGGCGTGAGCAGCACACCCCGGTTGAGCATGAAGAGGTGGGTGAAAGCCTCCAGGTCGGGCTGGCCCATTTCACGCACGTCTTGTGCGCTGCGCGGTGTGCGGGGCATGAACTGCAGTTCCATGCGCGCGCCCATGCGGGTCACGGTCCAGGGGCGCCCTGCCGCCTGGATGCGTTGCATCAACCCGGTTTCCAGTTCCTCGGCACGGTCGAGCATGTGGCCGTAGGCTTCGTGCGTGTGCAGGTGTTCCAGCGCGGCGCGCAACGCAGCCAGGGTGAGGGGGTTGGCGGTGAGCGTGGTGCCGATGCCGCTGTGGCCTTCCGGTGCGGTTTCCTTGGCTTGGCGCATGCGCCGGGCCATGTCTTCGGTGAAGCCATAGACCGCGCAGGGCAGGCCCCCCGCCACAGCCTTGCCCACCACCAGCATGTCGGGCTGCAGGCCGTGGGTGCGGGTGTAGCCGCCGGGGCCGCTGGAGAGGGTGTGGGTTTCGTCCAGCACCAGCAGGGTGCCGTAACGGCGGCACAGGGCCTGGGCCGCTTCCCAGAAGCCTGGCTCGGGCGGCACCAGGCCGAAGTTGGTGAGTGCGGGTTCGGCCAGCAGGGCGGCCACCTGGCCGTCGGCCAACGCGGCTTCCAGCGCTGGAATGTTGTTGAACGGCACCACGCGCGTGTAGTTGTGGTGGTTGTGCACCTGCCCCAGCACCGAAGGGCGCGGCAGCGTCTGGCCGGTGGCCGGGTCCATGTCCACCAGGGTGTCGTCCACGGCACCGTGGTAGCAGCCGTCGAACACCAGCAACTGGGGGCGGCGCGTCACGGCGCGTGCCCAGCGCAGCACGAAGCGGTTGGCGTCGCTGGCCGTCATGGCCAGTTGCCACACGGGCAGCCCGAAGCGCTGCGCCAGCAGCTCGCCCACCTCTGGCGTTTGTGTGGCGGGCAGCATGCAGGTGAGGCCGCGCGCGGCCTGGCGGGCAATGGCTTCAGCCACGGGGGCGGGGCTGTGGCCGAACATGGCGCCTGTGTCGCCCAGGCAGAAGTCGGTGTAGTGCACGCCGTCTGCGCATTCCAGGGTGACGCCAAAGGCCTGCCGCACGAAGAGCGTGGCGGGGGTGGGCCAGTCGCGCATCCAGTGCATGGGCACGCCGAACAGGAAGTGCGCCTGCGCCTGTTGCGACAGGGCCAGCGATTGCGGGTGGGCGGCGATGAAGCGCTGGCGTTCGGCTTCGAACAGCGGTGCCAGCAGTGGGTGGGGCACGGTGGTGTCACTCATGAGGCCACAGCTTAAGGGGGCTTGCCGCAGAATGCGGAACCATGTCCACCTTGCCCGACAGGTCCGCTTTGACCCCTTCTTCCACCGCCGAGCGTGGCGGCCTGTGGCTGGCCCTGGTGCTGTCGCTGGGGGCTGCCGTGTCGCTGGGGGTGACGCGCTTTGCCTACGGGCTGCTGCTGCCGCCCATGCGCGAGGACCTGGGCTGGAGCTACACCCTGGCCGGTGCCATGAACACCTTCAACGCCATGGGTTACCTGCTGGGTGCGCTGAGCACGCCTTGGCTGATGCGGCGCGTGGGCCCCGGGCGCCTGTTGCTGTGGGGCGCGGGGCTGGCCAGCGTGTTCATGGCGGGCAGCGGCTTTTTTGTGGACGCCACGCCGTTGATGGCGCAGCGCCTGCTGGCCGGGCTGGCCAGTGCCTGGGTGTTCATTGCCGGGGGCTTGCTGGCTGCGCGGTTGGGGGCGCACTGGCCGCAACGCAGTGGTTTGCTGCTGGGCTTGTATTACGGGGGCACGGGCTGGGGCATTGTGGCTTCGGCGGTGTCGGTGCCGTGGGTGCTGCAGGCCATGGCCGGGCGGCCCCACGCGTGGGCCTGGGCATGGTGGTGGCTGGCTGGACTGTGTGTGCTGGCCACGGGTGCGCTGGCCTGGGTGGCGGGCGCCTTGCAGCGGCATGAAACGGGGGTAACGAGTTCGTCTGCGCCCGGTGGTCCGGGTGGCCCGGCCGGTGCTGCCGTTGACGTGGCTGTGCCTTCGTTGTGGCGCTTGAGCCCGGCGCTGGCGGGTTACAGCCTGTTCGGTGTGGGTTACATCGGGTACATGACTTTTGTGATCGCGTTGCTGCGCGATCAAGGCAATTCGGGCGGCGCCATCACCTTCTTCTACAGCCTGCTGGGCTTGGCGGTGGTGGCGTCGTCGCGCATCTGGGCGGGCCTGCTGGACCGGCACAAGGACGGTCAGCCCCTGGCCCGCCTGAACGCCCTGCTGGGTGTGGCCACGGTGCTGCCCGCGCTCACGTCGGCCTGGCCGGTGCTGTTGCTGTCGGGGGTGATGTTCGGCGGGGTGTTCCTGTCTGTGGTGGCGTCTACCACGGCGCTGGTCCGCCACAACTTGCCCGCGGCGCGCTGGGCGGCAGGCATCAGCGCCTTCACCATTGTGTTTGCGGCGGGGCAGATCGTGGGGCCCACGGTGGTGGGTTTCATTGCCGACGGCCCGGGCGGGCTGGAGCGCGGGCTGCTGTTCTCTGCCGTGGCGCTGTGGGTGGGTGCGGCGCTGGCCTGGCGGCAGAAGGCGCTGGGCTGACGGCTTGGCCTGGGTTGCCGGGATGTGCAGTGGCCGCTGCCCGGATGGCGGCAATGGCACCATTCATGTGTCTATTGAGGGGGTAAGGTACAGGTCCATTCAGCCTGAATCCCAACCTGACTCAAGAGGAACCCCATGGCCCTGGGTGAATTTGCCTACGCGCAGAACAGCAACCGCTTCCTGGCCGCGGCGCCGCTGACCGACCAACCCTTCGCTGTTGTGGGCGTGCCCTACGACGGCGCCGTGACCAACCGCCCTGGCGCCCGCTTCGGGCCGCAGGCCATGCGCGCGGCCAGCCTGATGCTGTGCGATGGCACTCACCCCGTGTTCGACGTGTCGCCCCTGCCCCATTTGGGTGATGCGGGGGACATGCGCCTGCCCAACGCCTCGCCCCTGGCGGAAGTGCGTGCCCACATTCAACGCCAGGCAGCCACGCTGATGGCCCGCCACCACTGCGTGTTCCTGGGGGGTGACCATTCGGTGACGCTGGCGCTGTTGCGCGCCGCCCGCCAGCAGCACGGCGAACCGCTGGCGCTGGTGCACTTCGACGCCCATTGCGACACCTGGGAAGACCACTTCGGTGAGCCTTCCGGCCACGGCACCTGGACTTACGAGGCGTTGCAGGAAGGGCTGGTGAGCCCGGCGCACACGGTGCAGATCGGCATACGCTCCAGCGGGGTGCGTGCCGCGCGGGACTACGTGCAGGACCAGGGCGGGCAGATTTTCACGGCGCGTGCGCTGCGTGGGCTGGACGGTGCCGGGCTGGCGCCCATGCTGCAGGCCATACGCGAACGCATTGGCCAGCGGCCGGTGTACCTGACGCTGGACATCGACTGCCTGGACCCGGCCTTTGCCCCGGGCACGGGCACGCCCGAGCCGGGCGGCATGACAAGTTCGCAAGTGCTTACTTTCTTGGAAGAGCTTGCCGGGCTGAACTGGGTGGGCATGGACTGCGTGGAGGTGGCCCCGGCCTACGACCACGCGGAACTGACCAGCAACGCTGCCGCCACCTTTGTGTGGACCTACCTGAGCGGGCAAGTGGCGCGGCGGGGGGGCTGAGCCATGGTGTTCAAGCCCTCGCTGCTCAAGTCCGACACCCAGCTCAACCAGCGCAGCTATTACGAGGCCAGCGTGGCGCGCGGCCCTGACCTGCCCCCTTTGCAGGGCGACACCCAGGCCGACGTGCTGGTGGTGGGCGCGGGCTTTGCGGGCCTGAGCGCGGCGCTGGAACTGGCGCAGCGCGGCTTGCGCGTGGTGGTGCTGGAGGCGGACCGCATCTGCTCCGGCGCCAGCGGGCGCAACGGAGGGCAGGCCATCGTGGGTTTTGCCTCGGGCCAGGGGCCGTTCGAGCAGCAACTGGGCCGCGACGACGCCCGCCGCGCCTGGGACATGTCGCTGCAGGCGCTGGACCTCATCGACCAGCGCATTGCACAGCACGGCATCGATTGCGACCAGGTGAAGGGCTACCTGTATGTGGCCGATTCGCCGGGCAAGGCCAAAGCCCTGCTGGCCGACCTGGAGGTGCAGGAGCGCGACTACGGCCTGCGCTGCGAGGTGGCCACCGGGGCCGAGGTGCAGCGTTTCATTGGCTCAAAGCGTTACCACGCGGCGGGGTACGAACGCCTGTCGGGCCACCTGCACCCGCTCAAGTACGGCTTGGGGCTGGCGCGCGCGGCGCAGGGCCTGGGGGTGACCATCCACGAACACACGCCGGTGCGATCGCTGGCGCAGGCCAGCGGCGGCGTGGTGGCACAGACTGCGCAAGGCACGGTGCGCGCCAGCCACGCCGTGGTGGCGGGCAACTGCACCCTGGCCGAACACGGGCCCGGCGTGCTGCCGCAGATCCACCCGCGCATCATGCCGGTGGGCACCTACATCATCGGCACGGCGCCGTTGGCACCCGAGCTGTGTCAGCGGCTCATCCCCAACCGTGCGGCGGTGTGCGACAACAACTTCGTGCTGGACTACTTCCGCTTCAGCGCCGACCACCGGATGCTGTTTGGCGGCCGCGTGAGCTACACCACCATGACGCCGCCGCGCCTGCAGGCGGTGATGCAGCAGCGCATGGCGGCCATCTTCCCGGAACTGGCGAGCGTGCCGGTGGAGTTCGTGTGGGGCGGCTTCGTGGACATCAGCATGAACCGCGCGCCAGACTTTGGGCGCGTGGGCAACAACATCTTTTACCTGCAAGGCTTCAGCGGCCACGGCGTGGCGCTCACGGGCCTGGCGGGTCAGTTGGTGGCAGAGGCCGTGGCGGGCCAGGCCGGGCGGTTTGATGTGTTCGCGCGGCTGAAGCACCACAACTTCCCTGGCGGGCCCATGCTGCGCACGCCCGTGCTGGCGCTGGGCATGCTGTGGCACCGGCTGCG
>CAMLOF010000201.1 GCA_946481585.1 uncultured Macromonas sp.
GCGCGCTCAACGGCATCACCCGCAACACGGTGTTCCACATCGCCAAGGACCTGGGCCTGGAGATCGTGCAAAAACGCATCACCCGCGACGAGGTTTACATTGCCGACGAGGCTTTCTTCACCGGCACCGCCGCCGAGGTTACGCCGATCCGTGAACTGGACCGCATTGAGCTTGGCGCTGGCAGCCGCGGCCCGGTGACCGAGAAGATCCAGAGCGCGTTCTTCGACATCGTCAACGGACGCAACCCCAAATACGCCCACTGGCTGACCAAGGTGTGAACATGAGCCAAGCCGTTATTGAACTGGCCGCCAAGGACCTGAACGCTCATGGCGGTGTTTTCTGCCCCAGCCCGCTGGCCGACATGAAGCTGTGGAACAGCCACCCCAAGGTGTACCTGGACGTGGCCAAGACCGGGGAAGCCCGCTGCCCATACTGCGGCACGCTTTACCGCCTGAAGGCGGGCGAGGTGGTGGCCCACGGCCACTGACCAAAAGGAACGGCCCCAAGGGGCCGTTCCTTTTTCAGGACACGATGTAGGCGCCGGAGCCAGTGGACAGCAGTTTGCCGTCCGGGCCATGAAAGCCCATCCGCGTGGAGGCCACGCGGGACCCTAGGCGGAGCACCTCGGCGCGCAACTCAAAAAACTCACCGATGCCTGGGCGCAGGTAGTCGATGCGCAAGTCAATGGTGCCCAGCTTGGCGAAGCGGTGCAGCCGTTGCTCGGGTGATTCGTCCATGTGCCGCGCGCCGATAGCTGCCATCACCGCCAGCCCACCCATGGCGTCCAGCCCGGCGCTGATGACGCCGCCGTGGATGCGGTTGTAGGCGTAGTGACCCACCAGTTCATTGCGCATGTCGATGCGCGCGGTCACCAGCTCGGGCGTGATCGCCGTGATCTTCAGGCCGAGCACCGTGTTGAAGACAATCTTCTGCTCGAAGATCTCTCGCACACCGTCGACGAACTCCGGCTCGAAGACGATGGGCTGGGCAGGCGGGTGAACGATGGACTTGCTCATGCGGCGATCTTGCTAAAGAGGCTGGCGGTCAGTTGAACTTGGGGGCACGCTTTTCCAGGAAAGCGGCAAACGCCTCCTTCGCTGCAGGCTCGCGCAGCATGCGACCGAACACGGCCCCCTCTTCTGACATCGTCTGCAGCACCTGTACCTGCTGACCTTTCTTCATCAGGCGCTTGGTTTCCACCAGTGAACTCAAGGGTTTGGTCGCCAGCTTGCGTGCCACGCTCTGGGCATAGGCGTTGGCTTCGGACGGCGGCAGCACGCGGTTGACCAATCCCACCTCCAGTGCGGCTTCAGCATAGAACGCCTCGCCCAGCAGCAGCGCCTCGGCGGCACGGTGGTAGCCAAACATCTGCGGCGCCAGCAGGCTGGAGGCGCCCTCGGCACACAGCCCCAGGTTGACGAAGGGCATGGAAAACGCCGCGTTGTCGCCTGCGTAGACCAGGTCACAGTGGAACAGCATGGTGGTGCCGATACCCACGGCCGGGCCGCACACCGCCGCCACCACCGGCTTGGGGAAGGCCGCGATGTTGCGCAGGAAACGGAACACTGGCGCGTCTTCGCCTGAGGGAGGGGTGTTCAAAAAATCAGCGATGTCGTTGCCCGCGCTGAAGATGGACTCGTCGCCCTGCAGCACCACGACGCGCACGGCGTCATCTGCCTGCGCCTGCTCGAATGCATCGGCCAGAGCGCTGTACATGACTGCCGTGAGGGAGTTCTTGCGGGCCAGACGGTTGATGGTCAGCGTCATGACGCCGTTTTCAACATGGCTGAGGATGTCGGACATGCAGTGTGTCTCCTGAAAAGCTCGATGAAACTGTTGGGTTGGCTACCAAATGCAAAAAGGGCCCGGCTGAGCGGGCCCATCACGGGGAGGCAATGCGGTCAAACCCTTTCGAAGATGCCCGCTGCGCCCTGCCCCATGCCCACGCACATGGTCACCATGCCGTAACGCTTATTGTGCCGCCGCAGGGCGTGCACCACTGTCGCAGAACGGATAGCCCCGGTAGCGCCCAAGGGGTGGCCCAGCGCGATGGCGCCGCCAATCGGGTTGACCTTGGCCGGGTCCAGGCCCAGCGAGTTCATCACCGCCAGGGACTGCGCCGCGAACGCCTCGTTCAACTCGATCCAGTCCAGGTCATTCTGGCTCAGGCCGCCAGCCTTGAGGGCCGCAGGAATCGCCTCGACCGGGCCAATGCCCATGATATGCGGCGGCACGCCACGGCTGGCGTAGCCGACGAAGCGGGCCAGCGGCGTCAGGCCGAAACGCTTGACTGCGGATTCGCTCGCCAGAATCAACGCACCGGCGCCATCGGACGTTTGCGAGCTGTTGCCCGCGGTGACGGACCCCAGGCCGGTGGGCGTGCCGTCGGCCCGGCGCGGAATGGCAAACGCAGGCTTGAGCTTGCCCAGCCCTTCCAGGGAGGTGTCGGGGCGCGCGCCTTCGTCCTGCGTCACGGTGCGCTGGGTGTAACGGACTTCGCCGCTGTCCAGATCCAACTGGCGCTCGGTGATATCGACCGGCGTGGTTTCGTCAGCGAACTCGCCAGCGGCCTGCGCCTTCAGGGCACGCTGATGCGACTGCAGGGCGAAGGCGTCCTGTGCTTCGCGCGTCACCTTCCACTGCTGCGCCACCTTCTCGGCGGTCAGGCCCATGCCGTAGGCAATGCCGTAGTCTTCCACGTTGTCGGTGTTGGCGAAGATGGTGGGCGACAGGCTGGGCGAATTGCCCATCATGGGCACCATGCTCATGCTTTCCACGCCAGCGGCGATCATCACGTCGGACTCACCCACGCGGATGCGGTCGGCGGCCATCTGCACCGCGCTCAGGCCAGAGGCGCAGAAGCGGTTGACGGTGATACCGCCCACGCTCTTGGGCAGGCCAGCCAGCACCGCGCCCACGCGCGCCACGTTCAGGCCCTGCTGTGCCTCGGGAATGGCGCAACCGCAGATCACATCCTCAATGGTCGCCGGGTCCAGATTGGGCACCTGCGCCAGGGCAGAACGCAGCACGTGTGCCAGGAGGTCGTCGGGCCGGGTGTTCTTGAAGTAACCGCGATGCGATTTGCCGATGGGCGTGCGGGTGGCCGCGACGATGTAGGCGTCTTGAACTTGTTTCATCTCGGGTCTCCGCTTCAGTTACGCAGGGGCTTGCCGGTGGACAGCATGCCCAGGATGCGCGCTTGCGTCTTGGGGTGCACGATCAGGCTGCAGAAGGCCTGACGCTCCAGCTTCATGAGGTATTCCTCGCTCACCAGGGTGCCGGCTTCGACGTCACCACCTGTCAGCACATTGGCAATCAGGCCAGCAATGTGGAAGTCGTGCTGGCTGATGTAGCCACCATCTCGCATGTTGACGAGCGACCCCAGGATGGTGGCCTTGGCGGAACGGCCCGCCGCAGGGAACAGGCGCTTGAGCGGCGGACGGTAGCCGCCATTGGCCATGGCCTTGGCTTCTGCAATGGCCACGTAGAGCAACTCGTCTTTGTGGGGCACGACGATGTCGCTGTCCAGCAGGTAGCCCAGCTTGCGGCTTTCCAGCGCACTGGTGCCCACGGTGGCCATGGCGGCGGCCTTGAAGCCTTCGGTCAGGAAGGGCAGCAGATCATTGCCGTTGGACGTCTTGGCGTTTTCGGCCGCGCGGCGGGCGATGTAGGTGAGGCCACCCGCACCCGGCACCAGGCCCACACCCACTTCCACCAGGCCGATGTAGCTTTCCATGTGGGCCACACGGCGGGCGCAATGCACCGCCAGCTCGCAGCCGCCGCCCAGCGCCATGCCACGCACGGCGGCCACGGTGGGCACCTGGGCGTAACGCAGCTTGAGCATCACGCGCTGCATCTCGGCTTCCACGTCCTCAATGGCAGCAACACCTGCCGCGATGAACGCGGGCATCACGGCCTGCAGGTCGGCACCCACGCTGAAGGGCTCGTCACCAGACCATACCACCAGCCCCTGGTACTGCGCCTCGGCCAGGTCAACGGCGCGGCTCAGACCTTCGGTCACGCCGGGGCCGATCGCGTGCATCTTGCTCTTGATGCTGGCAATCAGCACTTCGTCGTCCAGCGTCCACAGGCGGATGTCGGCGTCTTCGTGCAGGGTCTTGCCTGCCGTCTCGAACACCGGGGCGTTTTCACCCAGCAGTTGCTCGCGGAAGATCTGGCGCTGGTACACCGGCAAGTCGCGCTTGGGCAGGAACTGGCCGGTCGTGGGGTTCCAGGAGCCTTCCGGCTGGTGCACACCACCACGCTCAGCCACGGGGCCTTTGAACACCCACTCGGGCAGGGGCGCGTTGCACAGTGCCTTGCCGGCATCGATGTCCTCCTGGATCATCTTGGCCACTTCCAGCCAGCCTGCTTCCTGCCAAAGTTCGAAGGGGCCCTGTTGCATGCCAAAGCCCCAACGCATGGCCTGATCCACGTCACGCGCGGTGTCGGCAATGGTGGCCAGGTGCACGGCGGCATAGTGGAAGCCGTTGCGCAGAATGGCCCAGAGGAACTGGCCCTGCGGTCCTTCGGCGTTGCGCAGCAGCTTCAGGCGCTCGGCGGCGGGCTTCTTGAGCATGCGGCCATACACCTCATCGGCCTTCTCGCCTGCGGGCACGTAGTCCTTGCTCTCCAGCTCGAAGCGCATGATGTCGCGCCCCACCTTCTTGAAGAAGCCGGCCTTGGTCTTCTGGCCCAGGTTGCCCAGTTCGATCAGGGTCTTGAGCACTTCGGGAGTGCCAAAGCTGCCATAGAAGGGGTCGGTCTCAGCGCTCAGCGTGTCCTGCAGCGTCTTGATGACGTGGGCCATGGTGTCCAAGCCCACCACGTCAGCAGTGCGGAAGGTACCGCTGCTGGCGCGCCCCAGGCGCTTGCCGGTCAGGTCATCGACCACGTCGAAGGTCAGGCCAAAGCGCTCGGCCTCCTTCATGGTGGACAGCATGCCCGCAATGCCGATGCGGTTGGCCACGAAGTTGGGCGTGTCCTTGGCGCGCACCACGCTCTTGCCCAGGCCGGTGGTGACGAAAGCCTCGAGCTGGTCCAGCACATGCGGCTGGGTAGACGGCGTGGCGATCAACTCCACCAGCGGCATGTAGCGCGGCGGGTTGAAGAAGTGGATGCCGCAGAAACGCGGGCGCAGCGCTTCGGGCAGCGCCTCGGACAGCGCGCCAATGGACAAACCAGACGTGTTGGAGGCCAGCAGCGCGTTGTCGGCCACGAACGGGGCGATCTTGGCGTACAAGTCGCGCTTCCAGTCCATGCGCTCGGCAATGGCCTCGATCACCAGATCGCAGCCGCGCAGCAGTTCCAGGTGCTCTTCGTAGTTGGCGGCCTGGATCAGG
This sequence comes from uncultured Macromonas sp., assembly GCA_946481585.1. The sequence continues at coordinate 5,343 of CAMLOF010000201.1, forward strand.
TCGGCATCGTCTGCCACGCCCAGGGGGCTGGGCTTGAGCTTCTTGAGGTTGGCCACCGCGCGGGTGACGATGCCGTTCTTGTCGGCCGATTTGGTGTCAGGCAGGTCGAACAGAATGACTGGCACTTTGCAGTTGACGAGGTGCGCGGCAATCTGCGCCCCCATCACGCCAGCGCCCAGCACGGCGACTTGTTTCACGGTGAAACGGGACATGTTGATTCCTTGTGGTGGAGAGGCCATGCAGGCTTACTGCACGCGCACCCAGGTCTGTGTGCGACCAATGAACAGAATGGAGCCACGGACATCGAGCTTCTTGCCGCCTTCGACCGGGGTCAGGCGCAGG
>CAMLOF010000202.1 GCA_946481585.1 uncultured Macromonas sp.
TCATGTTCTCGTACACGCTCATGTGCGGGTACAGCGCGTAGCTCTGGAACACCATGGCCAGATCACGCTTGCTCGATGCCAGGTGGGTGATGTCGCGGCCGTCCAGCAGCAGCTTGCCGCCGTCGATGGTTTCCAGACCCGCGATCAGGCGCAGCAGGGTGGATTTGCCACAACCCGATGGGCCGACGAACACCACGAACTCGCCTTTCTCGATGGACAAGTCCACCCCCTTGATGGCGCGGTGCTCGCCGAAGTATTTTTCGATGCCTTGAAGTTGAAGGAACGACATGGTGGACTCCTGTCTTTCGTGATGGGTATTGGGCGCGCTCACTTGACGGCGCCGAAGGTCAAGCCCTGCACCAGTTGCTTCTGGCTGAACCAGCCAAAAACGACGATGGGGGCAATGGCCAGCAGGGAGGCCGCGGACAGCTTGGCCCAGAACAAGCCCTCGGGGCTGGAGTAGCTGGCAATCAGTGTGGCCAGCGTGCCGCCATTGGCAGAGGTGAGGTTGAGACTCCAGAACGCTTCGTTCCAGCTCAGCACCAGGCACAGCAGGCCAGTGGAGGCCAGCCCGCCCATGCCCAGCGGCAACAGCACGTAGCGGAACTCCTGCCACAACGTGGCGCCGTCCATGCGCGAAGCCTCCAGGATCTCGTGGGGGATGTCCTTGAAGTGCGAATAGAGCATCCACACCATGATCGGCAGGTTCGACAGCGTGAAGACGATGATCAGGGCGAGCTGTGTGTCCAGCAGGTGCGCCTTCTGCGCCAGCACATAGATGGGCACCAGCGCCCCCACGGCCGGCATCATCTTGGTCGAGAGCATCCACATCAGGATGTCCTTGGTGTGCTTGCTCTTGAAGAAGGCCATGGAGTACGCCGCTGGCGCTGCAACGACCAGACCCAGCAGCGTGGACAACACGCTCGTGATCACGGAGTTCTTGGCGTACAGCAGGTAGTCGCTGCGCTCCTGCACCTCGTGGAAATTGGCCAGTGTGGGCTCGAACACCAGCAGCGGTGGCACCGAAATGGCCTGCAACTCGGTCTTGAATGCCGTGAGCAACAGCCAGAACAAGGGAAAGAACAGCATCAGCGTGACGGCCCAGGCCACCAGCGTGCGGATCACGAGGACAGGAGAGAGACGGGAAGGACGAGACATGTTGGCAGCCCTCACTTTTCCAGGTTCTTGCCGACCATGCGGATCATGAAGATCGCCGCGATGTTGGCCAGCACCACGGCCATCAGCGCGCCCGCCGAAGCCACACCGGCATCAAAGCCCAGCAGCGCCTGCTTGAAGATCAGGTAGGCCAGGTTGGTGCTCGCGTCACCCGGGCCTCCACCCGTAGTGGTGTAGATCTCGGCGAAGACGCTGAGCAGGAAGATGAGTTCGATCATCACCACCACGGCCACCGAGCGGCCCAGGTGCGGGATGTACAGGTAACGCAACTGCTGCAGGTAGTTGGCGCCGTCCATGCGGGCGGCCTCCAACTGCTCGCGGTTCATGCTCTGCAGCGCCGTCATGAAGATGAGGGTGGCAAACGGCAGCCACTGCCACGCCACCATCAGGATCACCGAAAACAGCGGGTGATCGGTCAGCCAATCCACGGGCGTGGCGCCAAAGAACTGCCACACCTGCGCAAGCACGCCGTAGATCGGGTTCATCATCATGTGCTTCCACAGCAGGGCATTCACTGTGGGCATGACGAAGAACGGCGAGATCAGCAACACGCGCACCAGGCCGCGCCCGGGGAACGGTTCGTCAATCAGCAGCGCCAGCGCGATGCCCAGCACCACCGTGATTGCAATCACGCTGCCCAGCAGCAGCAATGTGTTGAGCACTGCGGGCCAGAAGGACGGATCGGTCACGAAGAACTCGAAGTTCTCCAGTCCGACGAAACCCGTCTGTTCCGGAGACAGCAAGTTGTAGCGGATGGTCGAAAAGTAGATCGACATCACCAGCGGCACGATCATCCAGAGGAAGAGCGTGGCGATGGCGGGCGTCATCAGGACGCGGGGAAGGAAGCGTTTCATGCTGAAGCCAAAAAGAGGTGGAGCGCAGTCGCACCGCTCCACCCAAGATCACTCCGTCAATTTGCGACAGTGAGCACGGAACTCACTTGTAGTAACCAGCCTTGCGCATCTCACGCTCGGCCGCCTGCTGACCAGCTTTCAGCGCTGCGTCTACAGTGGTCTTGCCCGCCAGGGCCGCGCTGATCTGCTGGCCGACAGCGACACCGATGGTCTGGAACTCGGGGATGGCCGCGAACTGCACACCCACGTACGGCGACTTGGGCAGCGTGCTGTCGTTGGGGTTCGCCGTGTGAATGGCCACCGACTCGGCATCCGCGAACACCGCAGCCTTCCTGAACTCGGCATTGGCGTAGGTGCTCTTGCGCGTACCGGTCGGCACACGGCCCCAGCCATTGGTCTTGCCCACCAAGTCGATGTAATCCTTGGATGTCGCCCAGGTCACAAACTTCTGCGCGGCATCGGCCTTCTTGGTGCTGGCCGGAATGCCCAGCGCCCAGGCCCACAGCCAGTTGGAACCCTTGGGCGTCACTTTCACAGGCGCAGGGGCGAAGGCCACCTTGTCAGCCACCTTCGATTGAGCCGGGTCGGTGATGAAGGACGCAGCGATGGTCGCGTCGATCCACATGCCGCACTTGCCCTCGTTGTACAGCGCCAGGATCTCGTTGAAGCTGTTGGACGCGGAACCGGGAGGCGCAGCCTTGTTCATCAGGTCCACATAGAAGCTGACGGCGTCATGCCAGGGCTTGCTGTCCACCTGCGGTTTCCACTCCATGTTGAACCACTGGCCGCCAAAGGTGTTCACCATGGTTGTCAGGAACGCCATGTTGTCGCCCCAGCCCGGCTTGCCGCGCAGGCAGATGCCGTACACACCATTGGCCTTGTCGGTCATCTTGACGGCAGCACTTGCCACTTCGTCCCAGGTTGGGGGATCACTGAACTTCACGCCAGCCTTGGCGGCCAGGTCCTTGCGGTACATCAGCATGGAGCTTTCGCCATAGAACGGCACGGCGTAGAGCTTGCCGTCAACGCTCAGACCATTGCGCATGGCAGGCAGCAGGTCATCGACGTTGTACTTGGCATCGGTCTTGATTTCCTTGAGCCAGCCCTTCTTGCCCCAGATCGGGGTTTCGTACATGCCAATGGTCATCACGTCAAACTGCCCGCCCTTGGTGGCGATGTCGGTCGTGACGCGCTGACGCAAAACGCCCTCTTCCAGGGTGACCCACTTGAGCTTGATGTCCGGATTGGCGTCTTCGAAATGCTTGGAAAGCTTCTGCATTTCGATCATGTGACCGTTGTTGACGGTGGCGATCACGAGTTCGGTGGCCGCATGAGCCATGCCAGTGGCGAGCACGGACGCGGCAAGAACGGCTGAAAGTTTGAATTTCACTTGTGTCTCCTGGGACGTTGTTGACAGAAAACGGCTGCATCTGACCGTGGAACCGAATTCTTCCAGCCTCTGTTGCCGATGTTTGTACAAAACCCGTGAACAAAAATACTTTATTGCGCACAAATATAAGGAATATCCCTATATTCCGCCTTAGAGTACCAATTCATTGATTTCGGGCAAGACCTTCAAACGGCGCTTGCCTCGGCCACACCCAGGTGGGGACAAGTGCCAACTCAGTAAAATCAAAAGCTTGCCTGTCAGGACCCACCAAATGAGCTCGCGCCCCGCACCACGCCGTTTCTTCGTCACCACCGCCCTGCCTTACGCCAACGGCAACTTCCACATCGGCCACATCATGGAGTACATCCAGGCCGACATCTGGGTGCGCATGCAGCGCATGCACGGGCACGAGGTGCACTTCGTGGGCGCCGACGACGCCCATGGCGCGCCCATCATGATCGCCGCTGAAAAGGCCGGCAAGACGCCGCAGCAGTTCGTGGCCGACATTGCCGCCGGGCGTGCCCAGTACCTGGAAGGCTTCCACGTGAAGTTCGACAACTGGCACAGCACCGACGGCCCCGAGAACCACGAACTGGCACAGCGCATCTACCTCGACCTCAAGGCCAACGGGCTCATCAGCACCAAGACCATCGAACAGTTCTTCGACCCCGAGAAGAACATGTTCCTGCCCGACCGCTTCATCAAGGGCGAATGCCCCAAGTGCGGCGCCAAGGACCAGTACGGCGACTCCTGCGAAAGCTGCGGCGCCGTCTACGCCCCCACCGAACTGAAGAACCCCTACTCCGCGCTGTCCGGCGCCACGCCGGTGCTGCGCACCTCCGAGCACTACTTCTTCAAGCTCAGCGACCCGCGCTGCATCGAATTCCTGGAAAACTGGACCGCCGAACCCGGCCGCCTGCAGCCGGAAGTGCTCAACAAGATCAAGGAATGGTTCGCCAAGGACGAAGAAGGCAATGGCGGCCTGGGCGACTGGGACATCTCGCGCGACGCGCCCTACTTCGGCATCGAGATCCCCGACGCGCCGGGCAAGTACTTCTACGTCTGGCTGGACGCCCCCATCGGCTACCTGGCCAGCCTGAAGAACCACTTTGCCAAGGGCCAGGCTGCCAACCACTGGCACGAAGCCTCGCGCACCCAGCAGTCCTACGACGAGTTCGTGGCAGACCCGGCAGTGGAGCAGGTTCACTTCATCGGCAAGGACATCACCTACTTCCACACCCTGTTCTGGCCCGCCATGCTGCAGTTCAGCGGCCGCAAGACGCCCAGCCAGGTGAACGTGCACGGCTTCATCACCGTCAACGGCGGCGAGAAGATGAGCAAGAGCCGCGGCACCGGCCTGGACCCTCTCAAATACCTGGGTCTGGGCATGAACCCCGAGTGGCTGCGCTACTACCTGGCAGCCAAGCTCAACAGCCGCGTGGAAGACGTGGACTTCAACCCCGAAGACTTCGTGGCCCGCGTCAACAGCGACCTGGTGGGCAAGTACATCAACATCGCTTCGCGTGCGGCTGGCTTCATTGCCAAGCGCTTTGGCGGCAAGCTGGGCGCCATCTCTGCCGACGGTGAGGCCCTGCTCGACCACCTGCAGACCGCCGTGCCCGGCGTGGCCGAGCTGCTGGCCGAACGCGAATACGGCAAGGCCATCCGCGAGACCATGGCCCTGGCCGACCGCGTGAACGAATACGTGGACCAGAACAAGCCTTGGGAACTGGCCAAGCAAGAGGGCATGGACGCCCGCCTGCAAGACGTGTGCACGGTGTGTATCGAATCGTTCCGTGTGCTCACCGCCCTGCTCAAGCCCGTGCTGCCCGCGCTGGCCGCACAGGTCGAAGCCTTCCTGCAGTGCGAGCCGCTCAACTACGTCAACGCCACCACGCCGCTGGGCGCGGGCCACGCCATCGGCGCGTACCAACACCTCATGCAGCGTGTGGACATCAAGTTGCTGGAGGCCCTGTTCGAGCCGCCAGCGGCACCCGAACCCGAGAAAACCGTGCCCGGCGGCGAAGAGATCGCTCCCACCATCTCCATCGACGACTTTGCCAAGGTGGACCTGCGCATTGCCCGCATCGAGGCCTGCGAGCCGGTGGAAGGCTCCACCAAGCTGCTGCGCCTGACGCTGGATGTGGGCGAAGGCCGCACGCGAAACGTGTTCAGTGGCATTGCCAGCATGTACAAGCCCGAAGACCTGGTTGGCAAACTCACCGTGATGGTGGCCAA
>CAMLOF010000203.1 GCA_946481585.1 uncultured Macromonas sp.
TGCACACCCGCCCCGTTCGCCGCCCGGCCAATGGCGTGGATGGCGGCTTCGTAAGAGGCCAGGTAGCGTTGCGCGTCCTCGGCGGTGAGGGCAGCTTCGCCCAACATGTCGTAGGAATAGCGGAAACCCTGCGCTTCCCGCACCCGTGCGTGCTCCAGCGCCTCTTCGATGGTCTCTCCAGTAACGAACTGCTCGCCCATCAGGCGCATGGCCATGTCCACGCCTTTGCGGATCAGCGGCTCGCCGCCCTTGCGCACAAGCGCGCCCAGGGTGGCGCTCAGGCCCGCCTCGCTGTGCGTGGCCACCAGCTTGCCCGTTAGCAGCAGGCCCCAGGTGGCGGCGTTGACGAACAGCGACGGGCTGCGGCCCAAGTGGGCCGTCCATTCCCCTCGGCCCACCTTGTCACGGATCAGCGCGTCGCGCGTTTCGGCATCGGGAATGCGCAGCAGTGCCTCGGCCAGGCACATCAGGGCCACACCCTCCTGCGACGACAGGGCGTATTCCTGCAGCAGGCCCTGCACCAGCCCGGCGCGGCCCACGGCGGGTTTGCGCTCGCGCAGTTGCCGTGCCAGTTGCTGGGCCAGCGCTTGCGTGGCGGCATGGGTGGACGCATCAAGCCGGGCCTGTTCCAGCAGCCCGGGCAGCAACTCCGGCTCGGGGCGGCGCCACGCCGCGGTGATCGCCTGCCGCAGCGGTTCACGTTGCAGCGGTCCGGCCACGAAGCGGGCAAAAGGCGTGCTCGCCGGGGTACTGCCGTATTCATGCTGCTCGAGGCGGGGCAGTGGTTGCAGTTGCTGCGGGTGGGCGGGAGCGTTCATTGCAGATCATCCAGGTGTTTGGTGAATGTGCGGATGATCTCTCTCTATTGTTTGAATTTTTATCTGAATTTCAAATAAGATGGCGAATAATTCACTATTCAATCCCGGGCCATGGAAGACCTCGATCGCATCGATCTGCGCATCCTCGACGTGCTGCAGCGTGATGGCCGCATCAGCAACCTGAAACTGGCCGAGGCGGTGGCGCTGTCGCCCACGGCTGTGCTGGCGCGGGTGCAGCGCCTCACGCGCGAGGGTTACATCCTGGGCTATGAGGCCAGGCTCAACCCGCTCAAACTCGGTGCAGGCATGCTGGTGTTTGTGGAGGTGCTGCTGGACCGCACCACTCCCAATGTGTTTGATGAGTTCAAGGCCGCCGTGCAGGTGCAGCCCCAGGTTCTGGAGTGCCACATGGTGGCCGGAGGGTTTGACTACCTGCTCAAGACCCGCGCGGCCGACATGAATGCCTACCGCAACTTTGCCGGGGCCGTGCTTTGGCAACTGCCTGGCGTGCGGGAAACGCGCACCTACGCGGTGATGGAGGAGGTCAAGAACTCAACCCACTTGCACTTGTTGCGCTGACCCCGTTGTACCGGGGGTGGGCATCGCAAAGAAGAAGGTACTGCCCTTGCCTGGTTCGCTTTCGGCCCAGACACGTCCACCGTGGCGTTCGACAATGCGGCGGCACAGTGCCAGCCCTATGCCCGTGCCCTCGAACTCTTTTGCGCGGTGCAAGCGCTGGAACACGCCAAAAAGCTTGTCCGCCCGGCGCGGGTCAAAGCCCACGCCGTTGTCGCGCACCCAGAACACCAGTTCACCGTCGCCAACGGCGTTCCAGCCCACTGCGATTTCGGCCATCTCTCGCGGGCGGCTGTACTTCAGTGCGTTGGCCAGCAGGTTGTCCCACACCTGGCTGAGCAGCAAAGCGTCACCTTGAACCTCCGGGAGGTCCGGGGCCAGTTCCCAGCGCACCGCCTCAGGCGGGCGGTGCAGCGCAGGGTCGTGCTGCACGCGGTTCATGCTGGACTGCAGCAGGGCGCTCATCGCAACGCTCTTGCGCTGCAAGGGCGCCCGGCCCAGGCGCGAGAAAGCCAACAGCCCCTCAATCAGCTGCCCCATGTGGTCTGCCGCCTGGCCAATCGTGTCCAAGTGGCGTTGAACGTCAGGTGAGTCGTGGTTCTCCAGTTCCTCGCGCAGCATGCTCACGAAACTGCCTATGTGGCGCAGCGGCGCGCGCAGGTCATGAGAGACCGAGTAAGAGAATGATTCCAGATCCTGATTGATGTCTTGCAACTGCCGTGTGCGTTCCTCCACCCTTGCTTCCAACTCTTGGTTGAGTTGGCGCAGAAGATCTTCCAGTCGCTTGACTTCAGTCATGTCGCGCATCAGACACGAATAGCCCGAGGTTTCGCCTGTTCGGGGGTCGTTCAGTGCAGTAAATACCGTGTGTGCCCAGAATTGCGAGCCATCGTGGCGCACACGCCAACCCACGGATTCACATTGCCCCAGCAGGGTCGCGCGCTCCAGTGCCAGGAACGTGTCGTTTTCTTCCCCCGGTGTGTCGGCCGGATCAAAGTGGTCGGCAGGTTGGTCAAGTGCCTCGGAAGGCGAGAATCCCAACAACCGCTCTGCGCTCGTGGTCCATTCTGAAATGCGGCCCTCTCCGTTCAGGAAGAATATGCCAACGTCGCGAATTCCTTCGGCCATCAGGCGAAACCGTGCTTCGCTGGCGCCGAGTTGTTCCGCGTGTTCACGCACCTGGGCCAGCAGACGGCGGTTGTCGTCGTGGACATCCCGGTTTTTCTGTCGTTGCTCGGTTTGGTCGCTCAGGTGCAGGAACAGGCCTTGCACAGAACTGGCGCAGTGATCCGGCTGCACACGCACACGAAGCCAGCGCATTCCCAGTGATGGGTGGCGAAACTCACCTTCGAACTCGTGTTCCAGGCCACGCAAGGCGCTCGGCAGACAAGGCAGGAGCGCCTGCACGAGGTCTTCAAAAAGCAACTCATTGAGGGTGCCGGGCTGGGTCAGATCAACCGGGCCGTGGCACCAATTTCGCGCGTCGCGGTTGGCCACCACACAGCGCAATCGTGCGTCCAGGCAAAACACCGCGCCAGGCCAGAACTCTACAAGGCGAGCCAGGCGTGACGACGAGTCCTGTGCTGCCGCAGCGGCAGGGTCCGCCATGCCCAGGTCCGGGTACAGGGTGGTGAAAAACGACTCCGGCAGGTAGTCGTCCGCTGGTGACAGGCTCATGGGGGAACTTTACCGCATGCAGATATGGGTTTTGATAGGAAAAGCCTGATGGATGGTAGTCCTGATCCTACAAAAGTATCGGAATGAGCCGATGGTTATTTGCGCATCTGTGAGGCATTCTGACTGCCCAAATGCCCCAGCTCGTATTCCTGTTTGACGCTTTTGTGCGCCGATGCGTGCGCGCCGTGCTGCGCGTCTGCTTGGGATTGACTTTGGTACAAGCGTCTGCTGCCCACGCCGACGAGACCGCTGCGAGTCTGGTGGACCTGCCCTTCGAGCAGTTGCTTGAGACAGAAGTGATAGGGGCCTCGGCTTTCGTCCGCGAGGTGACTGATGCGCCATCTGCGGTGACGGTGGTGACCGCTGAAGACATTCAGCGATTCGGGTACCGCACCTTGGCCGAAATCCTTGAAAGCATGCGTGGTTTGCACGTGGGATTTGACGGGGAGTACCACTACCTCGCCGGACGCGGCTTTGGTAAACCGGGTGACTTTGCAGGTCGCATCATGCTGCTGATTGATGGCTACCCGGTAGCCGACAGCATATTCAACCACCTGTACCTGGGTGACGACGGTTTGCTTGACCCTTCGGTGATTGAACGGGTGGAGTACGCGCCCGGGCCGGGCGCCGCTGTGTACGGCAACAACGCGTTCCTGGGCGTTCTGCATGTGATCACCCGCAAGGGGCGCGACATGGATGGTGCACGCTTGGCCATCACCCGCGGTTCACACGGCGACAGGAAAACCCGACTCAACTTTGGCAAGCGGCTGGACAATGGGGCCGATCTGGTGCTATCCCTGGCGTCGCACGAGGCGTCCATCCCAAGGCAGGATGACTCGTCCGATCCTCTCCCCCGTGTGCACGATGATCGCCTGTTCCTCAAGGCTCGCCAGGGTGGATGGTGGCTGGAGGCCGCCTGGGCCAGACGAGACCTGTCGTCGTCTTCGTCTTACTTGTCCATTGACAGTTCGGAGAAGATCCGGAGGCAGAACTCCTTTTGGCAGGCGGGTTATGACGTGGACTGGGGTGACCAGAGAGCGTCCTTCAAGTTGTACGAGGGTCGATCTTTGCGCGACCGGCGGCTTGATTCCTCCTGGGGTGGGTTCAGCAGTTCTGATGACTATTACACAGCAGGGCGCTGGTGGGGTGGGCATGCCCAGCTTGCGGGGGTGATATCCGATCGCCACCGCTGGACCGTTGGCACTGAGTACCGTGAGGAAACCGACACGGTCTATATTGAGAAACTCACTGCGGGCGGGTGGGAGTTTTTGCGTACCACTCCCGGTGACGACGTACATGCGTGGGCGTTTTACGCACAAGACGAAATGCGTGTGCATCCCTTGGTGGACATCAACCTGGGCATTCGGTACGACCAGCACAAAGTGCTGGGGCAAGAGTCGAGTGCAACCAATCCCCGGGTCGCGGTTGTGTACAGGGCTGCCCCAGATACTGTGCTCAAGCTGTCACAAGGAACCGCATCGCGGCGGATGGGGTGGACGGCCATCAGTCTTGGAAACAACTCCTTGGAGCGCGTTCGCACCACCGAGTTGGTGGCAGAGCAACGCTGGCCAGCCCAAGGCCTGAGGCTTGTCGGGTCTTGGTACCGTTACCGCATCAACGACCTGATTGACTCCTTCTTCGATCCGGAACTGACGCACATCAACACGCGTGGTGTCGAGTTTGACCTGGAGTGGCGCTGGAGAGGCATATCGCTGCGAGCGAGCCACGCCCGCCAGATGGCGCGTGACAACCTGGGGCGTTGGCTGGCCAACGTGCCTCGTCAGGTCAGCAAGTTGCAGTTGTCGGTGCCGATCGACGAGGACCGTTGGCGAGCAAGCCTTGCCTGGCGGTTGACGGGGCGGCGCCTGACCGACCTGGGCAACGTGGCAGATTCGCAGTCCGTGGCAGACCTCACTCTGATGCGGCGCAACCTCGTCAATGGCCTTGACCTTACCTTCGCTGTGCGCAACTTGTTTGACCGGCGCTATGGCGATGTTGTCTTTTTCTCTTCAGACCCATCCGGGCTCCGGTGGAGAGACGGCCGAAGCTACTGGCTACAGCTGGAGTACGGGTTCAAATGAACAAGGTACGTACTCTAGCCCTGGCATTTGCCGGGTTGCTGTGTGGCGGGGCCTTGTACGCACAGCAGAACTCGGTGGCGGTGCCGTCAGCCAAGCCTGCAGAACGCGCACCGGTCGATGAGCGTGCCATGAAGGCTGCCTATCTGTACAACTTCGCGTTGTTCACGCAATGGCCCAAGCTTACTGCGCAGGTGTTCCAGTTTTGTGTGCTGGGCGTGTCTGCTGTGGACGATGAGTTGCGGCGTTTGCAAGGCAGGCCTGTTCAGAGCGGGCTGCCTCTGGGGGTGCGCAACGTCTTGCCAGGGAGCGACTTGGAGTCTTGCCAACTCCTGTATGTGGAGGAAAGCCAGAAAAAGCACTTCGGTGCCGCATTGGCCAGACTCAACAGCCATCCGGTGTTGACGGTAACCGACGCGGAAGGGCTGGCAGAGCGGGGGGCGATGATAGAAATCAGGCGTCAGGGAAGCCGCCTTGCTTTCGATGTGAACCTGTCTG